>LFTH01000101.1 GCA_001513365.1 Clostridiales bacterium DTU033
TTTAATTCTGTTGACATCAGCAGAAATAGGATATACAATGCGGGTATGCGCGTAAGTTTATTGTTTTTGCGGGTACTGCCCGCACTGCGGCAGAAAGTTTTAGAAAAGGGGAGTTTTTTATGGAAAGCGCAGATAGCGCGCGCAGCAGTTTTGAACTGCAGGCAGCCTTTGAAAAAGACGGAATGCGTTTTTACAGCGTTGACCAGCAGCCATTTTCAATCCACGGGGTTTTTAAGGAAAACGGCAGATACCGCCGTATTCCCGAAGCGGTGGCAAAAACCGTAAGCGAGGGGGTTTACGGACTGCATGCCAACACCGCCGGCGGCAGGGTGCGCTTTAAAATAAATAGCGGGCGGGTCGCGATTATCGCTAAAATGCCCCAAATAGGGAAAATGCCCCATTTCGCGTTTACCGGTTCATGCGGGTTTGACCTTTATTCAAAAGAAAACGGCTCTGTTTTCTACCGCGGGACGTTTATCCCGCCGGTTGATATCGCGGACGGTTTTGAAAGCGTGCTGCAGTTGCCAGACGATAGCGTAAGGGATATCACTATCAATTTCCCTTTATACAGCGGCGTGTCCGATTTGCTAATCGGGGTTGAAATGGGCGCGGCGCTGGAAAAGTCTGATAGTTATAAGATAACCAGACCCGTCGTCTATTACGGCTCCTCAATAACCCAGGGCGGCTGTGCTTCCCGCCCGGGCAATTCGTATCAGAGCATTTTGTCGAGGGTGTTTGACTGCGATTATATTAACCTTGGGTTTTCGGGGAACGCGAGGGCAGAGGATGAAATCGCGGACTACATAAAGGGCCTTGAGATGTCGGTTTTTGTTTATGATTACGACCACAACGCCCCGACCACAGAGCACCTTGAAAAAACGCATGAAAAGATGTTTTTAAAGGTGCGGGAGCATAACCCGAAGCTCCCCATAATTCTTATGTCAAGGCCGAAATATTATCTTAACCGCGAGGAAGAAAAACGGCTTGAAATCATAAAAAACACATATCATAACGCGCTGGCCCGCGGGGACGGCAACGTTTATCTTATCGACGGGCGGACGCTGATGGAGATAGCCAAGGACGACGGCACCGTGGACGGATGCCATCCCAATGATTTGGGCTTTTTCTCGATGGCCGGCGCTTTGAAAAAGGTGCTGGAGAAGGTATTGCCCCGGTAAACTTAAGCTTTGGGCTTTGACAAAGCGAAAGGCCCAGATACCGCCGATTATTTGATAATCCTGAACTTGCCGATGACCGGGAGGGGCTTTTGCTCGCCCTTGCCCGCGCTTACCATGCCGATGACCACCAGCACCAGAACGACAATCGCCCATGCCCAGCCGAGCAGCGACGTGATTGTCCATAATCTCCAGGAAACCGCAATCAGAATGGATGATAGAATGGTTACCACGATTTGTCCAGCAACCGATGTAATCAACAGCAACAGGCCCTGATTTGCGTGAAATCTTCCGACTTTTGAGTTCGGGCAGGCGACAAGGGGAAGGAAAAAGAGTATGTACGCAAGCACAAAAATCACCTTGTTTTCCTGACCTTCCGAAGCCGCGGGAGCCGGCTGTTCCGGCGCTGCCGGCGCCTGCTGCTCCGCTACCACCGGGGAGCCGCACCCGTCGCAGAATTTCGCTACGTCCGCAAGTTCTTTGCCGCAGTTTTTACAAAACATCATCATACCTCCAAAATTATATTAAATGATTTTCAAAACCCTGTACAAGCGTTTGCTTTTTTGGGCTATCGGCGAGCCTGCCCGCCGCCGGCATGTTATTGGCGTTTAGCCTGTTGCCTGCCGCTGCCCTAATCCGCTTTTTTAAAGGTAATTGAACAGCTGTCCGTACTTGCCATAAGTATGACACGATTTCCCGCGCTGTTGGCCCCGGCATACATATAATAGCCATCCGAATCGACTTCGCTGGCGTCTTCCGTAAAACCGTGTTCTTTAATGATTTCGACGTAATCCCTGTAAGCAGTGAAAGACTCGAAACTGTAATAGACTTCCCCACCTGATGACAAGAACGAGGCAACCTCAGCGCCCGGGTCGGGCAGGCCGCCCATCAAAGAGCTGTCCCACTTTTTGTCGCTTCCTCCGAGGACAGCCTCTCTGTCCTTGTCTTCTTCGGACGGGGGATCGCCCTTGCTGGACGTGATGGTGCCCGATTTGGTGTCAGCGTCGTAAGTGAAAATGATTATATGGCCTTCTTCATTTGCTCCGGTATAAGAATAATCCCCCACCGTAACCGAATTGTAGATGAATCCCTTTGTCTTTATGGCGTTAATGTACTCCTTCGCGTCCTCTTCCTTCATTTCGTCGAACCCGTACATGGCTCCTTTGTCGGTAGTCAGCGAGGTTGTTAGCTTTGCTTTGGGAGCGTCAAGCCCGTGCATTTTTGATTTGTCCCATTTTTTCTCGCCGATTACGATCTCGCCCTCCTTGTCCTTGATAATGACGTTTCCGTCCTTATCAACCTTGATACCGCCGCCGAATGAGCAGCCTGCAAGGGATAAGGTCAGGGCAAACACCAACATTACGCAAAAGACAGCCTTGATTGTTTTCATTTCAAAACACCCCATTTATATTAATTTTATTAACAAACACGGCATAACATTCAACTGATTTCGCGGTAATTGACTATCAGCTCCGCTAAAGAGCTTACGCAAAGCTTATTAAAAACGCTTTTTGCGAGGTTTTTTACCTGCCGGCTTTTTAAGCCGAGCCTTTGGGAGCATTCTTTTTTTGTGAAGCCCTCGCGCAAAAGCATAAACACCCCGTATTCCTCGCTTGTCAGCAGGGAAAGCCTTTGCCGGCAATCCAGACAACGGTTGTCAAACCCCTGCCGGCCGGACAGTTTTATTGTGCGGGTTTTATCAAACCACGACATCTGCGCGCACCCCGCTCCCGGATTTCTTTATTCCAGCATATTCCGCAAACCCGCTTTGGGCAATTCGGTAAAAGACATGAGGACATAAAAAAGCGCCTCACTAGTTCTAATGAGGCGCATTGTTCCAAAGCGGTTACTTTGCTATGTAGTCTCTGAACATAATCATCAGCCCTGCCCGGCTGTTGATGTTCAGTTTTCGGTATGCACAGGTGCAGTACGTATTCACGGTGGAGTATGAGATTGACAAAATGGCCGATATCTGGCGAAGGGTATAACCCTGTAAAAGCAGCCTGCATACCTCTGTTTCGCGTTTGCTCAGCCGGTATTTTCGGAAAAGGTAAAGCTGGTCGTTATCAATTTCGGACATTTCGGAATCCCTTGCCCAGTCGCCGTAATACTGTTCCTGCACCAGCAGCGGGGCCAGCACCATAAAGAGCAGCATGACCGCGACTGTGGCCAAAGAGGCTGCCAGGGTCAATACGGAATTGTTGACGCTGTGGATAATGTTGCCCGCCGCTATCCCCGATACCCCGCCGCATAGCCCGATTAAGACAATCGACCACTTAAGATAGCGCATACTGCTGTATTTTTTGCCGATAACCCCGATGATGTAGTACATGGTGATCATTCCCATGGCATTGCCTGCTCCGAGCAGCAGCCCGAAAAGAGTGGCCATGCCGGGCTCCTGTCCGGTGAAGGAGTTGCATAAAAGCCCCATTGCGATAAACGCGAAGGTGATGTTTCCGATTAAAACCAATGGCTTTGAGGCAAGCGCATATAACAGATAGTATATTAAACAGCCAGATATACCGCCGATATAATACCAGATGATGACCGAGTTTCCGGCGCTCTCGGCCGTGATGTTCAGAATTCCGGTTCCAATGCCCTTTCCCAATACCGCAAAGGCGCAGTTGAATACCAGCGTGATGTAAACCCGCCGCGGAATGGTGGGCGCGGCGGGTTTGTTTTCATCAAACGCGGCGGTTACGCTGTCTTTTTTGAAAAATGCGACCGCGCAGAGCGCGACGATTAAAACGACAAACGAGAGTATTAAGTTCTGTCGGTCATGCGGGCGGGCCCCCTCGCCGGCGTTTTGGATTAGCGAAATCAGGCATATCAGCAGGTTGGAGCCCACTACCGAGAACAGCTTTTCGGTGTTGTTGAGCGCAAAGACGAACGGCATTAAAATGCCGATATTCACGCAGCCGAGGAATATCCCGATGACCACGGCGGCGACCAGCTGCGCCGGAGCCGACGGCGCCGATAAAAACAGTATCATTCCGGCGATTATCATTACCGCGCCGCCCCGCGCCATTTTGACGAACCATTCCTTTTTCGCGACCACCACAAAGACAGCCGAAGACAGAAGATTGACCGCGTGCAGCACGCTTCTTATATGAGAGCCGAACGCGTTCACGGTCAACGGAGACGCGGTCCACCATGTGGCGAATGCGACCACCCACGCGTAGTAGGTAATCCATATAAAAATATAGGGCAGATTGTGTTTTTTCAGCCCTTTCGGATTGGCGACGTTATTGCTTTTGAGCAAGCCCAAAACCCGAAACGCCACGGGACGCTCACCTCATTCCTGAAATCCGTCCTCCTTGACAAGCATTATATGCCAGCCTTTCCACTTAATAGTATATTTCGTAAACGGATTTTTTTCAATCATTTTTATTAAGGAATTGGAAAAATGCGCCCTGTAATCAGTATGGGAATGATTGCAAAACCGATAAAAACCGTTTGACCGCGACAAAGCAGCGAAAAGAGTTTTCCGCGGTCAAACCATCGCATATAAATCGATACATAAAAAACTTAAGGCGGCTGTCAAGCCGCCTTAAGTCGGATATAATCGCAGAGGCTAATCCGCCTTCTTAACAAATCAATAATTCTCGCAGTGGAGTTCAAAGTATGCCTTCGGGTGTTTGCAGGTCGGGCAGAGTTCGGGCGCGGCCTTGCCGACATGGATGTGCCCGCAGTTGCGGCATTTCCAGACAACGACATCGTCGCGGACGAAAACCTTGCCCTTTTCAAGGTTCTCAATCAGCTTGCGGTAACGTTTTTCGTGGTTTTTCTCGACTTCCGCGACCAGTTCGAACATCCGTGCAATATCGTCAAAGCCTTCCTCGCGGGCGGTTTTTGCGAAATTAGCGTACATATCGGTCCACTCATAGTTTTCGCCCGCCGCGGCGTCCAGCAGGTTGGTCATGGTATCCGGAATACCATTGTCGTGGAGCAGCTTAAACCACAGTTTCGCGTGCTCCTTCTCGTTAAGCGCGGTCTCATTAAACAGCGCGGAAATCTGCTCGTACCCCTCTTTTTTGGCTTTTGACGCGTAATAATCGTACTTGACCCGCGCCATGCTTTCGCCCTGAAACGCTGTCATCAGGTTCTTTTCGGTCTGTGAGCCTTTGAGTTTCATAAAATCAGCCTCCTAGTAATTATTTCAGATTTGGAATTATTACAGAGTATATTATGCCATACGCAAACTGAAATTGCAAGGGTGTTTTATAATAATTTAGCCTGTTTTAAACAAATTATCAAGAGGGTTGTTTGCACCATTAGCGCGGGAGATGATTTTATATATATAAGCATTGGTTGTCTTAACTGATTTATGTCGGGGAGGGAGCATGCGGGAAAAGCGCGGGCGGGGGAAATATTGAAAAAAAAGAAAAAAGCAGCCTTAAGGCCGCTTTTAAATGATAATCCTGATTTTCGAAAGCTAATCTGAAAATCCTGATTCAACAAGACTTACGAGGCTGTCCACTGCGTCCACTTCGTCCACCCCGTCCGCAATAATGCGGATGCCGGTGCCGCCGGTGATACCCAGCGACAGCACGCCGAGCAGGCTTTTGGCGTTGACCCGTCGGTCTCCTTTCTCGACCCAGATTGACGACTTGAACTCATTGGCTTTCTGAATAAAAAACGTGGCGGGGCGGGCATGAAGACCAACCTGGTTTTGGACCACAACGTCTTTTACGTACATCTACAATTCCCCTTCTCTGTAAAAGCGAAGCCACAGGAAATGCTGAAGATATTGAGTCCTGCTACGATTAATATATAGTATACCACAAAACCCAATGCCGTCAATGAGTTTTGTCCGACTGAAAGGATAATTGTCGTATTTTTGGTTGCATGCCCTATTTTCATATTATTGCACAACCGCCATTTGTTAGTTTTGCTAAAGTCGGTTAATAAGTTTTGTAATAAATTTTATGTTTTGCAGTCGCCGGATTTCAAATTCTCAAGGAATTCAAGGTCGCTTACGCTAAGGTCGGCGTGTTCGAGGAGGTCCGGGCGCAGGGAATAGGTGCGCTTTAACGCCTGTTCGCGGCGCCACTGCGCGATTTTCGCATGGTTTCCGGTCAGCAGGATTTCGGGCACAGCCCTGCCCTCCCATTCTGCGGGGCGGGTGTAGTGCGGATATTCAAGCAGGCCGGAGTAATGGCTTTCTTCGGTGAAGCACTGTTCGTCCGACAAAACCCCCGGCACCATGCGGGCAATGCAGTCTATCAGCACCAGAGCCGGCAGCTCTCCGCCGGTAACCACATAGTCGCCGATTGAGATTTCCTCGTCCACAAATGCGTCTATTACCCGCTGGTCCACACCTTCGTAATGCCCGCAGAGTATGCAGATTGCGGGGAGCTTTGCGAGATCCCGCGCTTTTTTCTGGGTCAGAACCTGACCCTGCGGGGACATGTAAATCAGGCGGGGGCGGGTTCCCGCCATCTCGCAGACCGCCCTGAAGCAGTCGGCAATCGGCTGGGCGGTCATCACCATCCCCATTCCGCCGCCGTAAGGGTAGTCGTCCACCTGTTTTTGCCTGTTTTTGGTGTAGTCCCTTATCTGGTGGGTGTGGATGTCGAGAACTCCTTTTTTCCTCGCCCTGCCTATTATGCTCTCGTTGAGAACTGTTTCGCACATATCAGGGAACAGGGTCATCAAGTCAATCCTCATCGTCAAACATCCCTTTAATCGGAAGAATCCGCATTATCCCGCGGTCAATGTCGGTTTCAATAATGACTGACGGGACGGCGGGGATTAAAACCTCTCCTTTTTTGGTCTTGACGTGGTAAACGTCGTTGGCGCCGGTGGGGCTGACGTCGGTCAATATGCCGTATTCCTCGCCGGTGTCCGCGTCCGCCACCTTTAGGCCAATCAAGTCCTGAATGAAATACGTTCCGTCGTCAAGCTGTATGTCCTCCCGGTCAAGGTAGAGTACCCGCCCGCGAAGCGCGGCGGCGTCCTGTGCGCTGTTTACCCCCTCGATTTTCATAATCACGGCGTTTTTATGCGGTCTTGCGCCGACCTTGACCGGAGTTTTGCCGTTATCAAAATAAAGCACCGAAAGGTTACACAAAACCTGCGGGGAATCGCACCACGGCTGTACCTTGACCTCGCCTTTTATCCCGTGGGTTGCGACAATCCGCCCGGCTTCAAGGTATTTCTTTCTGGGCATTTTTCGACCTCCGTATTTTTGATACGCCGCGGGGGATTATGCCCCGTACGTTTTTAGGTATTCCTCCATTCTGCGGCGCACCGCGTCGTCCACATACACCCTGCCGTCGATTTGCCGGTTGTGAAGGCAGCCGATGATTTCGCGCACTGTTACAATAGGGTATGTTTTTATCCCAAACTCCCGTTTTATTTCCTCTATCGCCGAAAGCCCGCCGCTGCCGCGCTCCATCCGGTCCACAGAGATAACAAGGCCGGCAATCTCGATATCGGCGGCCGACTTTAAAACGGGGATACATTCCCGCACCGCGGTGCCCGCGGTGATGACGTCCTCGATAATCAGTATCCGGTCCCCGTCTTTGAGCTTATATCCCACCATTGAGCCGCCTTCGCCGTGGTCCTTTGCCTCCTTGCGGTTAAAGCAGTAGCCGACATCCCGCCCGTATTTGTTGAACAGCGCGATTGAGCAGGCGACCGACAGCGGAATGCCTTTGTAGGCGGGGCCGAAAAGCGCGTCAATCCGCCCGGCGATGTTTTCCATAATGCAGTCGGCGTAAAACTCGCCGAGCTTTGCCGCCTGTGCGCCGGTGCGGTAGTTGCCAGTGTTTATGAAATAAGGGGTTTTGCGCCCGCTTTTGGTGATAAAATCCCCGAAAGTGAGCGCCCCCGATTTGACCATGAACTCGATAAACTCCTGCTTGTACGCCATCCGGCAATCTCCTTCCCTGAATCGTACGTTTAACCTTAAAAAAAATGTCTAATGTCTAATATCTAACATCTGGCGTCTATTTTATCCGGTTGCTTATGCTCATGGTATTATAGTATTATATAGTAAAAGAGCACGAAAAGGAAGATGGTTATGGACTTAGGTTTGCTTGAAAACAGTGCGAGGGCCGCGGTCAGCGAGCTTATCGAGGCGTCCGGGCTAAAGGAAGGGCAGATACTGGTTGTGGGGTGTTCCACCAGCGAGATAACCGGTTATAAAATCGGCACGCTGTCCAGTATGGACGCCGCGAACGCGGTGTATGCGGGGATTGCGCCGGTTTTAAGGGAAAAGGGGATATACCTTGCCGCGCAGTGCTGCGAACACCTGAACCGGGCGCTGGTGGTCGAGCGGGAAGCGGCCGAAAAATACGAGCTTGAGCAGGTGAACGCGGTGCCGCGGGAAAACGCCGGCGGGCCTTTTGCGGTGGCGGCGTACCGGAATTTCAAAGACCCGGTACTGGTGGAATTCATACGCGCACACGCCGGAATTGACATCGGCAATACCTTAATCGGAATGCACTTAAGGCATGTCGCAATACCTGTCAGGGTGTCGGTCAAGACCATCGGCAAGGCGCAGGTAGTCTGCGCGCGCACCCGCCCGAAACACATCGGCGGCAGCAGGGCGGTATATGATGAGAGATTGCTTTAACCCTGAAAAAAGCGTCCGTTGGAAATGCCGGAGAATAAATTGACGGTTTATTCACACATTGAACCTGAACAGCGCCACGTCCCCGTCTTTTATCTCGTAGTCCCTGCCCTCCGAGCGGACAATTCCCTTTTCTTTTGCGGCGGCCATTGAGCCTGCCTCGATTAAATCGTCAAACGCGATGACTTCGGCGCGGATAAAGCCCCGCTCAAAATCCGAGTGGATTTTTCCGGCGGCCTGAGGCGCTTTTGTTCCGCGTTTTATGGTCCATGCCCGCACTTCATCAGGCCCCGCGGTGAGAAAAGAAATAAGCCCCAGCAGGCGGTAGCCGGATTTTATCAGCCGGTCAAGTCCGGAGCTCTCAACCCCCAGCTCGGACAAAAACTGCCGTTTTTCCTGCTCGTCCATATCCGCCATATCGGCTTCCAGCTGCGCGCAAACCGGCAGGACCTCGGCTTTTTCGGCCTGCGCGATTTCCTTAATCCGCAGGTAATGGGGGTTTTGCTCTATGCCCGCCGCAAAATCGGATTCGCTGAAATTCGCAGCGTAAATCACCGGTTTGTTTGTCAACAGGGGCAGCGAGCTTAATATTTCCCGCTCGCTCTGGCCGCGTTCCGCAAAACGGGCGGGCCTGCCCTGTTCCATAGTCCGTTTGATTATCAGCAAAAAGTCGTATTCCGGCTGCAGCGACTTGTCGCCTTTGAGCAGCTTGGCGGTTTTTTCAATCCTGCGCTCCAGCACTTCGAGGTCGGCAAAAATCAGTTCGAGATTGATAGTCTCGATATCCCGCGCCGGGTCCACGCCGCCTTCGACATGGACGATGCCGCCGTCTTCAAAGCAGCGCACCACGTGGATTATCGCGTCCACTTCCCGGATTTTGGCGAGGAACTTGTTTCCGAGCCCCTCACCTTTGCTGGCGCCCCTTACAAGGCCGGCGATGTCCACGAATTCTATTGTGGCGTGGGTGGTTTTGGCGGGCTTGTACATTTCTGCGAGTATGTTCAGCCGCCGGTCCGGCACGCCGACCACCCCGGCGTTCGGCTCAATGGTGCAGAACGGGTAGTTGGCGCTCTGCGCGCCCGCGTTTGTGAGCGCGTTGAACAGGGTTGATTTGCCGACGTTCGGCAGCCCTACGATGCCGAGTTTCAAAATAATCGCCCTTTCAAGCTTTTAGAGTATCCGCGCTTGCCGTAACAAACGGTTTTGCGCGGCAAAATGCGCTTTTATATGATAGCACAGGTTTATTGACAATTTCAACTGAAAGGGTTAAAGTATAAAATACCTTTACAGTGATTGAGGGATGTATATGTCGCTTAACCAGAAACTCGCGGATTTGATGTTTCCGGACGTTACGCATTCGCCGGAGCATTTTGAGAATATCTATCCTCCGCGCAAGCTCAATGAAGGCGCAAGGGTAACAAGGATTGCCCCAAGCCCCACCGGCTATCTTCATCTGGGGGTGCTGTTTACCGCGATGGTAAACCGCATTGCCGCAAAATCCACCGGCGGCGTGTTTTATTTCAGGCTGGAGGACACCGACAAAAAGCGGGAGGTGGAAGGCGGCGCCGAGGATATTTTAAAAGGCCTTGAGGCTTTCGGGGTAATCCCGGACGAGGGGCTGACAGCCTCAGGTGAGGAAATCGGCCGCTACGGCCCCTACCGGCAGAGCGAGCGCGCCGGGATTTACCACGTGTATGCCAAATCATTGGTGGAGCTGGGGCTTGCCTATCCCTGTTTTTGCAGCGAGGAGGAGAGGGAGAAAGCGCGGCAGGAGCAGGAAAAGATGAAGCTGCGCACCGGCTATTACGGCGAGTTCGCAGTCTGTCGGGGTTTGACCGCCGAGCAGGCGATAGAAAAAATCGAGCGGGGGCTCCCGTTTGTGGTAAGGCTGCGCAGTCCGGGCAGTGAGGAAAACCGGATTGTGTTTGATGATTTGATAAAGGGCAGGATTGAAATGCCCGAAAACGACGAGGATATTGTTTTATTGAAATCCGACGGAATACCGACATACCACTTTGCGCATGCTGTTGATGACCACCTTATGCGCACCACCCACGTAATCAGGGGGGACGAATGGGTTTCATCGGCTCCAAAGCACCTGCAGCTGTTTAAGGTGCTGGGGTTTAAACCGCCGAAATACGCGCACGTCAGCCCTATCATGAAGGACGACGACGGCGGCAGGCGCAAGCTGTCAAAGCGGAAGGACCCGGAAGCCGCGGTACGCTATTACGCCGAGCAGGGGTATCCCGCCGACAGCGTGATGGAATACCTGATGACTATTGCCAACAGCGATTATGAGGAGTGGAGGCGCCGCAACCAAAAAGCCGACAGGAGCGAGTTTAAGTTCAGCCTTAAGAAGATGAGCGTTTCGGGCGCGTTGTTCGATATCAACAAGCTGAACGACGTCAGCAAGACGGTGATTGCGGCGATGGACGCGAAGCCCGTGGCCCGGCAGGTTCTGGACTGGGCAGGGGAGTTTGACAAGGGGTTTTATGACCGTTTAAACCGCGATTTTGACTATACGGTGGGGATTTTCTCAATCGACCGCGGCGGCGACAAGCCGCGCAAGGATATCGCGAAATGGAGCGATGTCCCCGATTATGTATCCTATTTCTTTGACGAGACATTTGAAATCAGGGACGGGCTGCCCGACAATGTCAAACCGGAGGACGCGGCTAAGATAATCGGCGAGTATTTGAAGGTTTACAATCCCGACGAGGACAAGACACAGTGGTTTGAAACCATGAAATCCATCTGCCCAAAGCTCGGCTTTTGCCCCGAAGTCAGGGAGTATAAGAAAAACCCCGAAGGCTACAAGGGCCATGTCGGGGATGTCAGCGCGGTGATACGGCTTGCGGTTACCGGACGGAAAAACACCCCCGATTTGTGCAGCATTATGAAGCTGCTCGGAAAGGACAGGGTGTTTCAGCGGCTTGAGCAGATGAAGCGAAAACTTGAAAATCAATAGATACGGGTGGTTTGAGATGAGCGAGAATACCATCAATCTCGGTAATCCGAGGAATTTCATTGAAGAAATAATCGAGCAGGAGCTTGCCCCCTGCGGGCGCTGCTACGGAAAGCGGGTTCACACCCGGTTCCCGCCGGAGCCGAACGGGTACCTGCACATCGGGCACGCCAAAGCCATCTGCATAGATTTCGGGACTGCCGAGAAATACGGCGGGCTTTGCAATCTGCGNNCTGCGTATGGACGACACCAACCCCGCCACAGAGGACGAGGAATACGTTGAGGCCATAAAAGAGGATATACGCTGGCTTGGGTATGACTGGCAAGACCGCTTTTACTACGCCTCAGATTATTTTGAGATAATGTACGAGGTCGCGGAAAACTTAATCCGCAAAGGGCTTGCCTATGTCTGCGAGCTTTCGCCGGAGGAAGTGCGCCAAAACCGCGGGGATTTGACCCGTCCGGCGGTAAGCCCGTACCGCGACCGCCCGATTGAGGAGAGCCTTGATTTGTTCCGCAGAATGAGGGCTGGCGAGTTCCCGGACGGGCGGATGACCCTGCGCGCCAAAATCGATTTGGCGAGCGGCAATTTCAATATGCGCGACCCGGTGCTGTACCGGATTTGCCATCTGCCCCACCATAGGCAGGGCGACAAGTGGTGTATTTACCCGATGTACGATTTCGCGCACCCAATCGAGGACGCTGTCGAGGGAATTACCCATTCCCTGTGCTCTTTGGAGTTTGAGGACCACCGCCCGCTTTATGACTGGGTGCGGGATAATTCGGGCCTGGAAGGCAACCCCCGGCAGATTGAGTTCGCCCGTCTGAACATGACCTACACCGTGATGTCAAAGCGCAAGTTAAGAAGGCTTGTGGAGGAGAAAAAGGTGATGGGCTGGGACGACCCGCGCATGCCCACCCTCTGCGGGCTGCGCCGGCGCGGGTACACGCCGGAGGCTATCCGGGATTTTATCGAGCGGGTCGGAGTGGCCAAGACCAACAGCACCGTTGAACTCGCGCTGCTTGAGCACTGCCTGCGCGAGGACTTGAA
>LFTH01000057.1 GCA_001513365.1 Clostridiales bacterium DTU033
AATCCTTTTTGTCGTGGATATTCTCATTCCATACCGTAACCCGGAGCATGCCGTTTCACCTCATTCTTTAGATACTGCATTTTACCACCGAGCGGGTACGGTGGGATTCAAACGCCGCCTCCATCACCCGCATCACCCGCATAGCCTCTTCGGGCTTGACCAGCAGTTCGGCGTTGCCGTCGAGATGGTCGGCCAGATTGCGGAAAAACCCGCCGTAATCCGGGTGCCACTGATTTCCGTCTATAGCGATTTCTTCTATTGTATTCTTTGCGCGGGGAGCCATGGTCTTTGTCGGGCCGGCTTTTGTATAGATTATCTCCTCTTCCCAGCGCACTTCGTGATTTGCCGCGCGGATGACTTTACCGTTGCAGTCCCAGTTCGGGATAACCAGCGCTCCGAGGTCCCCGCACACATACCAGCGCGGCGCGCTTATGAAATGGCTTGTGCCGACCTCTATCATCACCGACGGCCCGGTTTCGAAATACATCATCAGCTTAAAGCCGTCGTCGCACTCTTTATAGTTGACATGATAGAGCTCACAGTAAATGTCGGTAACCTTTGCGGGGCTCATCATCATCACAATCTGGTCGATAAGATGGACGCCCCAGTCAAGCATCATGCCGCCGCCGGCTACCGCGTACTGGCGCCAGCCTTCGGGTATTCCTCTTGAGCCCGTAACCCGCGACTCTATCTGAAAAACGCTGCCCAGAAGGCCCTTGTCCACCGCGTCGCGCATCGCGAGGTAATCGGCGTCCGCCCTGCGGTTTTGATGGATGGTAAAACCGACGCCCGTCCTTTTTGAGCAGTCCATCATTTCCTGCAGTTCCGCGCTTGACATTGTTACCGGTTTCTCGCACACCACGAACTTTCCGGCTTCCATCGCCTGACAGGCCTGAGGAAGGTGAAAATTGTTCGGCGTGGCGACAACCACAATGTCAATCTCATCGTCTGCGAGCAGGGCCTCGTACGACGGATATGTCTTAAGTCCGTCCTCGCGCGCCTTTTCCATGCGCTGCGGCTCGATGTCATAGGCTCCGGTAACAAGTATCCTGGTTTTCTCGCTGATGTTCAACCTGTGCCAGCGCCCCATGTTTCCGTAGCCGACAATCGCGGCTTTATACTGGTTCATAATTTACAATCTTACCTTTCTAACCCTTCGATTAAGCCCACCACATTGCTTCGGGTTGTTCAGAGATTATGATTTCTTTAAGAAAAGCGACGGCTTTCTCCAAGCCTTCGCGCGGGGACATCAGCCCGTCCTCGTGCTCTATGCTGACCGCGCCGTCATAGCCGATAAGCATTAATGTGGAAATCATATCTTTCCACAGCTTGACGTCCGAGCCGTATCCGACCGTGCGGAACACCCAGCTGCGGTTATACATATCGGTGAACGAACGGGTATCCAGCACGCCGTTGACCGCGGTGTTGTGCCTGTCCACGCGGGTGTCCTTGGCGTGGAAATGGTAAACCGCGCCCTTGAGCTCGCGCAGCGCCGCGACCGGGTCAATCCCCTGCCAGATTAAATGGCTTGGGTCGAAGTTGGCGCCGATAATATCCCCGACCGCCTCGCGCAGGCGAAGCAGGGTCGCCGGGTTATACACGCAAAAGCCGGGGTGCATTTCAAACGCAATCTTTTTGACGCCGTAAGACTGCGCAATCTCCGCCGCCTTTTTCCAGTACGGGATAAGCACCTCGTTCCACTGCCATTCAAGGATTTCGCCGTACTCGTTCGGCCACGCGCAGGTAACCCAGTTCGGGCGCTTTGATTCCTCGCAGTCGCCCGGACAGCCTGAGAAGGTAATCACGGTATCCACGCCCAGCATCTGCGCAAGGCGGCAGGTGTCCACAAACACCTTGTGGTAACCCTCGGCTGTCTTTTTGTCGGGATGGACTGGGTTTCCGTGGCAGGACAGCGCGCTGATTTCGAGGTTGTACTCCTTCAGCATCGCCTTGTACTCCTCGATTTTAGCCGGATTGTCGAGGTATTCCGACGGTCTTAAGTGGTTGTCGTTCGTATATCCACCGGTACCAAGTTCAACCGTCTCCACCCCAAGGCCGCTCAGATAAGCGAACGCCTCCCTTGCCGGCATTGCCTGCAGAGGCACTGTCAAAACGCCGAGTTTCATATCATCATTCCTCCTATCCGGTTTAATATAAACCTGTTTTTAGCACATTTTTTATACTTTACAAATATATCCACCAAATATTATACTTCAAAATCCAAGCATATCAGCAACTATCCTATCCAATTTATTAAACTATTTTCAACCGGCGCCGCTCTGGTTTTTGCGCCGGTAAGAGGCCGGAGTCCTTCCGGTAACCTTGTTGAACGCCTTATAGAAATTGGTGGCGTTGTTAAACCCGCACGCCATCGCGATTTCGGTGAGGTTCATGTCGGTGGTGCGTATAAGCTCGATTGCCCTTTGCACCCTTTTATGAACTATGTACTCAATCGGGGATACCCCGTTAAACCGTTTGAACAGTGTTGAAAAATAGGTGGGGCTTAAGTGCACCATCTCGGCGAGCTCGCCAAGCCTTAATTCGCTGTCGAGGTTTTTGTTGATGTGGTCTATAACCTTGTTGAGGTGGAATATATCGCTGCCGGACAGAGGTTTGACCACCTTCTCCCTGTCGATGTAATCAAAATTGCGCAGGATTTCGGCAAAAATGGTCTGGAGCTTGATTTTTATAATCAGCTCGTAGCACAGCTTCTTCTCTTTAAACTCCCGCTGAATATCCAGCATAAGCGAGAAAATCCTCGCGGTCGCGGGGTTGTCCCTATCCAGTCGGTTTGAAAAATTCGGGCCGCGCTCGTAAAAAACCAGCAGGAAGTTGTAATCAATGTCGTTTGCAAGGGAATTCCAGATGAACGACGGGTCAAAATGGATTACCAAATGCTTAAGAGAGCAGCCCTCCTGAACCCTGACCGCGTGCGTTTCGGTGTTACTCAGAATAATAACGTCGCCCGGCAAAAGGTCGTATGCCCGGCCTTCGATATAATACCGGCCTCTGCCCTCAAGGACGCAGGATATCTCAAGCGCGTGATGGGTATGTGGCGCAAGGTTGAACGCGCTGTCGAGGTCGTGCACGTCAAGGGTGAGCAGCATCGAGCCGTTTTTGTCTTTCAGGACCATAACAACCCTCCGTATTTGTCTAACCTACAGTATAATTAGGCAATATAATAAAGTCAAACAAATAATTCATAACAGGCCGGATTTTTGTTAAAACGGCGATTCTGGGCAGGGTTAAAAAGTCAGGTTTTGTCATTCGTCCGTTTCAAAATACCTGCGCACAGCCTCGGCGGCAGGCCGGGTCATCCCTCTGACGGCCGCAAGCTCATCCACGCTCGCCGCCCTGACCGCCTTGATGGAGCCGAAATGCTTTAAGAGCGCCGCGGCCCTTTTCTCGCCCACGCCCTCGATTTTGGTCAGCGACGAGCCGATACTGCCCTTTGCCCGCCGCCGGCGGTGGTACTCCACCGTAAACCTGTGCACTTCCTCCTGTATCGAGGATACCAGCGAAAACGCAGAACGCCTGCCGCTTATCGCGATTTCGCCGCCCTCCGAGGATATAGCGCGGGTCTTATGCCGCGAATCCTTGACCATCCCGAACACCGGAATGTCATGCCCTTTGGCTTTCAAAACCGAGCGCACCGCCGACACATGCCCCCTGCCGCCGTCCACCAGAATAAGGTCGGGCAGCCTGCCAAACCCGCTGTCTTCCCCTTTGCGCGCCTGATACTCGTCAAGCCGCCTTGCGACCGCCTCCTGCATTGCCGCGTAATCGTCCTGCCCGACCACTGTTTTGATTTTAAACCTGCGGTAGGCGGATTTGAGCGGCCGCGCGTTTTCAAACACCACCATGCCGGCAACGGTATCCGAGCCTGAGGTGTTTGAAACGTCGTAGCTTTCAATCACCTGCGGGGGCTTTTTCAGTCCGAGCAGCCGCGCCAGCTCGTCCAACGCCGCCGCGTCCCTGCCGGCGATACCGTCATGCTGCGCGGCCCTCTCGGCCGCGTTGCTGCGGCACATCTGCACAAGCTGCGCCTGCTCGCCTTTCTGCGGATTGACAATCCGCACCTTCCTGCCGGCCTTTTCGCTGAGCCACCGCTCGGTTATCTGCTTGTCCTCAATCTCCCCGTCAATCGCTATCCGCGGCGGCACGTTATCCCGCATTGAATAATACCGCCGGATAAATTCCGCCCTCACGGCAGGAAGGCTTTGGTCCCCGTCCACAAAAAAGTCCTCCCTGTCGTAAAGCGCGCCTTTTTTAAACCTGAAAATCTCAAAAAAGATACCCTTCCCGCTTCTGGCGAGCGCGATGACGTCCTGGTTCTTTACTTTTGAGCGCACAACCTTCTGCTTTTCGCCCAGCTTTTTAATCGCGTTAATCCGGTCGCGCAGCCTCGCCGCCTTTTCAAACTCCAGATTTTCGGCCACCTCGTTCATCTGCCGCGTCAGCGAAGACAGAACCTCGGCGCTTCCGCGGGTCAGAAACTCGATTGCCTGATCCACCCGTTCGTTGTACTCTTCTTCAGATACCCTCCCGCTGCACGGCGCGAAGCACCTGTTGATGTAAAAATTCAGGCAGGGCCGCTCCTTCCTGCCGGCGCCGAGAACCCTGTTGCATACCGGCAACTGGAATATACGGTTCGCCTCGTCCACCGCCTCTTTCACCACATACCCGCTGATATACGGGCCGAGATACCGCGACCCGTCCTCCCGCTTTTGGAGCGCCACCGATATTTTTGGAAACGGAGGGGGCGAAATTTTGATATAGCGGTAACCCTTGTCGTCCTTAAGCAGTATGTTGTATTTCGGGCTGTACTGCTTTATCAGCGAGCATTCGAGGACCAGCGCCTCAAACTCGTTGTCGGTAACGATGTACTCGAAACGCTCGACTTTGGACACCATCCGGCGCACCTTCTCGCTCTGCCCCGCGTCCGAGCCGAAATACTGGCTGACGCGGTTTTTCAGCGCTTTGGCCTTGCCGATATATATAATGTTGTTCTGGGCATCTTTCATGATGTAAACGCCGGGCTGCCTCGGCAGCGCCAGCGCCTGCCTGTGCAGCTCATTCATTTTTTCGTTTTTTTTCACGATGCACCACCACAATTCGCCTGAATATAATATATAAAGTATACCATAATATTAGAGATATTAAAACGCGCATATTCTTAATGATTATTGAATAAAGAATTGTTTTTCACCCATTATATTGGACTTGACGGAAGGGACGGTATTAAGTTAAAATAATACCGAAGGCAGAACCCGCTGCCGCCCCGCTTCAGCGGATTGAAAGGATGTTGCAATAGTGAATGACCAAGGCTTCGGGCCGGATATCGTAACTGTCATAGATGAGGAGGGTCTGGAACACGAGTTCGAGGTTCTGGACGCCATCGAAACAGAAGACGGACGCTTCGTCGCCCTGCTTCCGGTTTACGACAACCCCTCAGACACCCTGAACGATGACGGCGAACTGCTCATCCTCGCGGTACAGGAAGAAGACGGCGAGGAGATGCTGGTTACCATTGACGACGACCAGTTGTTTGACCAAATCGCGGATATTTTTGAAGAAAGGCTGTCCGAGCTTTACGAAATAGAGGAAATCGAACAGCCCGAAGAGTTAAACTGAAAGTATCCATCCCTGCCGTGTGCGCGGACCACAGCACAAATAACCCTACTACATTATAGAATAGGGAGCCCAGCTCTGGTGCCGGATTGCAGACCTCCCCGCTTTTGCGGGACGAAGGGAGCGTGAACGCATCAGGCGGCGCCCACCTGCTGACGAGGTAGGCAGGTTATATTGGCTGTATACGGCACGGTGGGGCATAATTGAACAAAACTGCCGGCAAGCGCATACCGCTTGCCGGTTTTCGTGTAAACCTCCCGCTGCGCATATTTTTCCTGCCCCAGCAAATTATAATACATATCTGCATTAAAGGAGTGATGGCAGTGCAGGATATTAAAACCCGGCGCTTCGGCTTTGGCGCGGCAATCTGCCTTGTTTTTCTGGCGGCGGTGATTTTTGTGGCGGCAACCGGATGTAAAGAACAGGACGGCGGGCATTCCTCCGCCGCGACTTTTACCACGACTTCTGCCGCTACCGACCCCGCCACAACCGCGACCGCCCTGACAACAACTACCGGCACCACTGCGCCGGCTCCCGCAACGCCGGACAAGCTGCCCGCGTACGGCTGGTGCGTTGCCTCGTCCCTGCATGTCAGAAAGACGCCGAACACATATTACGAGGCTATCGGCGGGCTGCAATACGGCGAGCGGGTAACCATAACCGGGATTGAAGGGGACTGGTACAAAATCAAATTCAAAGACGGCGCGGCTTTCGTGAAAGCCGAGTATATTTCTTTGACCGAAGTCTTCCCGACCGAGCCCGCCGACACAGGCACCACCGCCGGCCCTGACGCCTGAACTCCCGCATTTAATGCCAGCGTTAGGGGGGCCGCATGTGCGTTTTTTTGCCGGCAAGGGAGCCAAAAAGGTGATAACCGTCTGGATATCGGCGCTGGGCATTGCCGCAACCGCGCTTGTTTCCGCGCTCGCGGGGCTCACCACCCCCCGGCTGCTGCCGCTTGCGTTTGTTTTCGGCGCCGCAACCGTCGCCGCCGCGTTCTGGTACCCCGCTCGCTATGTCGGGCGGTTTCGGGTCAGTTTTGACGGCCGCGCCGTCAGGGCGGTATCAGGCGTTTTTGTGAAAAAGGAGCTGTTTGTGCCGGCGGACGCAATCCGCGCCTTTGAGGTCTGCTCAACGCCGGCGCAAAGGCTGTTCGGCTGCCGCACCATCGTAATAAGGTTTGCCGGCGGCGCCGCCTTTCTGCCGCTGCTTTCAAAAGAGCAGGCGGAACAGCTTGCCGACGCGCTTGAAGAGCTTGAAGAATGAACCGGCGAAAACAAGAAGGTGGTTTTTTGCAGCGTCCCCACCCACTACACCTGTATTACGACATCAAAATATGGCTGCTGCTTTTACTGCTTCCGGTACTGCGCGCGGTTTTTTACAGCGGGGATACGGTATCGGTGATTTTATCTTCAATCAGGGACGTCGCCTTGGTCGCCGCTCTGACAGCCTATTCGGCGGTAAAATGGAGAAAATCCGGCTTTTTGCTGAAAAACGGCCTTATAATCAGCCGGGGCCTGATTATAAGGCGTTTAATCCGGGTGGCCGCAAAACACGCGGCGTCAATAGAGACCGAGCGCAG
This sequence comes from Clostridiales bacterium DTU033, assembly GCA_001513365.1. Taxonomy (GTDB): domain Bacteria; phylum Bacillota; class Clostridia; order Oscillospirales; family Acutalibacteraceae; genus Avimonas. Next base: position 7,214 of record LFTH01000057.1, read on the forward strand.
CCCGCTGATGTGGCTTGCCGGAGGCAGGCGGGTGCGGATTAACACCGCGGGGTTGAAACGGCGTGCGGACGCTACGGTATATATGCCGGCCGGGGCCGCAGAACTGCTGACGGAAAGCGGCGGCGGCAGCGCAAGACGGGTTTATTCGCGGGTGCTGCCG
>LFTH01000112.1 GCA_001513365.1 Clostridiales bacterium DTU033
GAGCTCACCACAATGGCGCTGGTCCCTCAGGTGGTGGACGCGGTTAAGATTCCGGTGATTGCGGCGGGAGGGATTGCCGATTCAAGGCAGCTTGTCGCGGCTTTCGCGCTGGGCGCGCAGGGAGTGCAGGTGGGGACATGCCTGCTTGTATCCGAGGAATGCCCGATACATGAGAACTACAAAAATGCGGTGCTAGAGGCGAGAGATACCGATACCACGGTTACCGGGCGGATTGCGGGGGTGCCCGTCCGCATTCTTAAAAACAAAATGGCGCGGGAGTATATCAGGCGCGAGAAAGAAGGGGCGGACAGGCTGGAGCTTGAAAAGTACACCCTCGGCTCCCTGCGCCGCGCGGTGCTTTACGGGGACGTGGAAAACGGCTCCCTGATGGCGGGGCAGGTCGCCGGAATGTGTAATCATGTCCGGCCGGTGGCCGAGATAATCCGAAGTCTGTTTTCAAAATCCGGCGATGTGCTTGAAAAGCTGGATAAGGAGTTTAGCTGGCCCGTGGAAAGGTAAGGTTTAAGCGGGGTCTTCCCCTGATGTGAAAGGATTGTGGCTTTGAAATCTGTTCCGATAGGGAAAAAGGGATTGGATATCCCGATAATACAGGGCGGTATGGGGATTGGCGTTTCGCTCGGAAGGCTCGCCGGCAGCGTGGCGCTGTGCGGCGGGATGGGGGTAATTTCGGCGGCTAATCCGGGCTTTAATCAGCCTGATTTTTACAAAAACCGCAGGCAGGCGAACTGCCGAGCCCTGAAAAACGAAATCTTGAAAGCCAGGGAAATCGCGCGCGGGCGCGGAATGGTGGCTGTAAACGTGATGGTTGCGCTGAGCGACAGCGAGGAACTTGTGAAAACAGCGGTGAAGGCCGGCGCGGACGCGGTTATCGCGGGCGCTGGACTGCCGCTCAACCTGCCGCGGCACACTCTGGGCACAGAAACAGCGGCAGCCCCGATAGTGTCCTCCGCAAAGGCGGCATCCCTCGTCTGCCGGTCATGGAAAAGGAATTATGATGTTTACCCCGATTTTGTGGTGGTGGAAGGCGGCGAAGCAGGCGGGCACCTCGGCTTTTCGTTTGACCAGCTTTTGTCGGGCAGGCAAAAGACGCTTGACAGAATTGTGGCCGAGACAGTCGGCGCCTTAAAGTCTTTTGAGGTCGAAATCGGCAGGGCTATCCCGGTGTTCGCGGCCGGCGGGATATTTGATTACGGCGATATAAAAAAGGCGCTGGCATGCGGGGCGGCGGGCGCCCAGCTCGGCACCCGGTTTATTGCCACCGACGAATGCGACGCGTCCTTTGAGTTTAAGCAGGCGATTATCCGCGCCAAAAAGGAACAGATAACCGTAATTAAAAGTCCGGTCGGCATGCCGGGCAGGGCGCTTAAATCCCCGCTGATAGAGCAGCTTTCCCTTTCGGGCGGCATCCCGGCGAAAAACTGCGTGGGCTGCCTTAAGACCTGCAGCCCGGCAAGCACCCCTTACTGCATTACCGAGGCTTTGATTTCGGCGGTTTTGGGGGACTGGGAGAACGGGCTTTTCTTCTGCGGCGAAAATGCGTACCGCGTTGACAGAATGATGAGCGTAAAACAGCTGATAAACGAGCTGACGCGCTGATTGCAGGGTGGTTATTATGAAAATCGGTTTTTTGTTTGCGGGGCAGGGAAGTCAGACGGTCGGAATGGGCAGGGCACTTTATGACAGCTTTCCGTCCGCCCGCCGGGTCTTTGACGAAGCGGAGCTGGATTTTGATTTAAAGGAACTGTGCTTTTACGGGCCCGCCGAAAAATTAAATCAGACCGCGTTTACCCAGCCCTGCATGGTGGCTGTTGCCGCCGCCGCGACCGAGGCGCTCGCCGAGCACGGGATTAAACCGGATATTGCGGCGGGGTTAAGCCTCGGCGAATACTCGGCGCTTTGCGCCGCCGGCGTGTTTGATTATAAAACGGCGATAAAAATCGCGCGTTTCCGCGGGCTTGCGATGGAGCGGGCTGTGAAAGGGATAAACGGCAGGATGGCGGCGGTAATCGGGCTTGACAGGGATAAGCTGCGTCAGGTTTGCAAAAAGGCGTCGGACTGCGGGGTGGTGCAGATTGCGAATTACAACTGTCCGGGTCAGATGGTGATTGGAGGGGAAGCCGCCGCGGTGGACAAGGCCGCGCGGATTGCCCTTGAATGCGGCGCAAAGCGGGTTCTGCCGCTGAATGTAAGCGGGCCGTTCCACACCGCCCTGCTTGAGCAGGCCTCAAGGGATTTGGCCGAATATTTTAAGGGGATTGAGTTTAAAACGCCGAAAATACCCGTGGTATTCAACTCTACCGCGGACACCTTAAAAACCGGTCAGACAATCCCGGATTTGCTGGCAAGGCAGGTGATGTCGCCGGTGTATTTTGAGGACAGTTTAAGGCGGATGGAGAGGGAAAAGGTGGATGTGATGATTGAAATCGGGCCGGGACGGGTTTTGAGCGGGTTTGTCCGCAAGACCTGCCCGTCGGTAAAGGTGTTTTGGGTTGAAGACACCCACTCCTTGAATGATACTCTCAAGGCGCTGAGAGAGATTGATAAATCATGATACCGGAAGGGATGAGGTTATGAAAGAGAATAAAAAAACCGCGGTGGTAACCGGCGGCAGCAGGGGGATTGGCAGGGCAATCTGCCTTGAGCTTGCAAAGCAGGGTGTAAACCTTGCAATCAACTACGCCGGAAATCAAAAGGCGGCGGATGAGACCCGCGCGGCCTGCGAGCGGCTGGGGGCGGACGTGCTGCTGGTGCGGGGCGATGTGTCGAGGTTTGAGGACTGCAACGCACTTTTTGACGCGGCAATCCAAAGGTTCGGCAGGGTAGACATCCTTGTCAACAACGCCGGGATTACGAGGGATAACCTGATACTGCGGATGAGCGAGCAGGATTTTAACAGGGTGATAGAGGTCAACCTGAAAGGTACGTGGAACTGCCTGAAGCTCGCGTCAAAAATCATGGTAAAACAGCGGTATGGGCGGATTATAAATATAAGCTCGGTGGTCGGGGTTATGGGCAACGCCGGCCAGACCAACTACGCCGCAAGCAAGGCGGGCGTGATTGGGCTGACAAGGTCGCTTGCAAGGGAGCTTGCCTCAAGAGGGATTACGGTGAACTCGGTTGCGCCGGGATATATCGAAACCGATATGACCGCCGCGCTGGGCGATGAAATCAGGGAGGCGGTCAAAAAAACAATACCGCTGCAGCGGCTGGGGCAGGCCGAGGACGTGGCCGCGCTGACGGCTTTCCTTGCGGGGGACGGGGCGGCTTACATCACCGGGCAGGTAATCCATGTGGACGGCGGCATGTATATGTGAAATCGATGGCTGATGAGTTATTTTAACGCGGAAAGGACGGGTCTTATGAAAAGGCGGGTAGTGGTTACCGGTATCGGGGCAGTAACCCCGCTCGGCAATACCGCGGATAAGACGTGGAAAGGGATAAAGATTGGAAAATGCGGTATTGATTTTATCACCTTGTTTGACACTGCCGGGTTTAAGGTTAAAATCGCGGCGGAAGTGAAAAATTTTGATGCGGAGCGGTATATCGACAAACGGGCGGCAAAAAGGATGGACCGCTTTTCCCAGTTTGCGGTGGCGGCCGCTAAAGAGGCGTACAGGAACGCCGGGCTTGAAGGCGCGGAGTTTGACCGCGGCCGTTTTGGAGTGATTATATCCTCCGGTATCGGCGGGCTTGCGACCATCGAGAAAGAACATCTGAAGGCGCTGGAAAAGGGGTTTGACAGGGTCTCCCCGTTTTTTGTGCCGATGAATATTGCAAACCTTGCCGCCGGCAATGTCGCAATCGAGCTCGGCGCAAAGGGGAGCTGCCTGTGTGTGGTAACCGCCTGCGCGAGCGGCACCGACGCCGTCGGAGAGGCGCTCAGGCATATCAGGGACGGTTACGCCGAAATCATGATTGCCGGCGGGTCGGAGGCGCCGGTTACCCCGCTTGGGATTGCGGGCTTTTCGTCCATGAAGGCGCTGTGCGAGAACAATCAGCCGCATCGCTCCTCAATCCCGTTCGACGCCGAGCGCAGCGGCTTTGTGATGGGGGAGGGGGCCGGTATTCTGGTTTTGGAGGAATTAGACCACGCGCTGGCGCGCGGCGCGAAAATTCTCGCCGAGGTTGCGGGGTACGGCTCCGCCTGCGACGCCTATCACATCACCGCGCCCTGCCCGGACGGAGCGGGGGCGGTCTCCGCGATGGAGCGGGCGGTAACGGACGCCGGGATACGGCCCGAACGAATACAGTATATCAACGCGCACGGGACTTCCACGCCGCTCAACGACTCAATCGAAACCGCGGCAATCAAAAGGGTGTTTGGCAAACACGCGGAAAAAATCGCGGTCAGCTCCACAAAATCCATGACCGGGCACATGCTGGGCGCAAGCGGCGCGGTTGAGGCGGCAATCACCGTGATGGCTCTGGCGGAGGGGTTTCTGCCGCCGACCATCAACTACAAACACCCCGACCCCGAATGTGATTTGGACGTGGTGCCAAACCGCGGACGGCGGTGCGATATTGAGTACGCGATGTCCAATTCGCTGGGCTTTGGGGGGCATAATTCGTCGTTGGTTTTCGGTAAGTTCGTATGAAGGGAGAGGCGGCCAAATGGAGCTTAACAGCAATCAAATCCAAAAGATAATACCGCACAGGCACCCGTTTTTGCTGGTTGACAGAATTTTAGATTATCAGCCGGGCAAGCGGGCGAAGGGTATCAAATGCGTTACCGCGAACGAGTACTTTTTCTGCGGGCATTTCCCGCAGCAGCACGTAATGCCCGGGGTCTTGATTATCGAGGCGCTGGCGCAGGTTGGCGCGGTGGCGGTTTTGTCCGCAAAGGAAAACCGCGGCAAGACGGCGTATTTCGGCGGGATTAGGGACGCGCGGTTTAAGCGCAGGGTTGTGCCCGGCGACGTGCTTGAGCTTGAGGTTGAGATGATTAAAACCCGCGGGAACGTCGGGGTTGGCGCCGCAGTCGCTACCGTAAACGGGGAGATAGCGGCAAAAGCTGAACTCACATTTGCGGTGGGCGAATAAAAAAGGCGCTTTCACTCGCGTGAAAACGCCTTTTTTCGACAGGTTAAAGGGCCGAACGGCCCTTTATTAATTTGGCAAAGCATAATGCGGTTTTATACCGTGCCGAGCTCGCGGTAGTTTCCGATAAACGAGAATGTGGGCAGTTCCTCAGAAAGTGCGCAGATTAAGTTCAGGGTTTCGGGGCTGTTGAGACTGCCTTCAAAGTCGAGGTAAAAAAGGTATTCAAAGCTGCCGCTGCGGGACGGGCGGCTTTCGAGCTTTGTCAGGTTAAGCCCGGTTACCGCAAAGCGCGAGAGGGTGCGGTACAGCGAGCCGGTTACGTGCGGCAGCGCGAAAATCAGGCTGATTTTATCGGCGTCTTGCGGAATGGTAAGGTCGCGCGAAATCGCTATAAACCGCGTTGAGTTATTTTCGAGCGACTGGATATTTTGCTTTAAGATTGTAAGCCCGTAGAGTTTGGCGGCCGCCGCCGAGGCTATCGCGCCGATGGTTTTATCGCCGCTTTCCGCCACCATCCGCGCCGCCGCGGCGGTGTTTGCGTACGAGCGGGCTTCAAGGTTGAGCGAGGAAATCAGTTCGGCGCACTGTGCAAGCGCCTGCGGGTGGGAGTAGACGGTTGAAAGGTCCGAAATCCCGGCGCCGGGGACCGCGAGCAGGCAGTGGTTGACCCTGATTTCCGCTGCCGCCGCGATGTAAAAGCGGTGCTTGATAATCAAATCGTACACCTCGTGCACCGAGCCGGACGAGGAGTTTTCGACCGGCAGTATCCCGTAATCCGCCTGCCCTTTTTCGACCGCGGCGAAAACGTCGGCGAAGGTGTCCACAAATCCGGGGCTGCTGCCGGGGAAGAGCGCAGACGCCGCCTCGCCGGAATAGGCGCCGGGAACCCCCTGGCACACCACCCTCGCCTTGTTTGGCGGGATAAGCGACTTTTTTGCCGAAAGCAGCTTTGCTTTAAGCTCGGCGCCCGAATCCATCCTGCTGTACTGCAGGCCGCGGGAGGCGTCCATAACGGCGGCAAAGACCACCGACGCCGGGCTGCCGTATCCGGCGCGGTACTGCTCGCACCGGCTTTTTACCTTTTCGAGAATTTGGTTTTCGCGCTGCTGGCTTAAAACCGGAAGGTTGTTCGCCGCCTTGTATTCCGCCACCTTCAGCGAGCAGTCCATCCGCCGGCAGATAAGCTCTATCAGTTGGTCATCAATCTCGTCAATCATTTTGCGAATTTCAGACAAATCCATTATATCCTGCCCTTTCAAGGTAAAATCATCTCTTTTCGGCTTCCATCAAATCGAGCAGCGCCAGCGCCATCACGCTTTCCACGACCGGCAGGGCTCTGGGCACGATACAGGGGTCGTGCCTGCCGCGCACCGAGATTTCGGCGTTTTCCCCGGTATGCAAATCAACGGTGCGCTGAGGCAGGGAGATTGAGGAGGTGGGTTTTATCACAACCCGCAGTATCAGCGGCATTCCGTTTGTAATTCCGCCGAGAATCCCTCCGTTATTATTTTTGATGGTTACCACCCTGCCGTCTTTGGAGTACTCAAACGGGTCGTTTGCCTCGCTGCCGCGCATTTTCGCAAACCCGAAACCCGCGCCGAATTCAATCCCCTTGACCGCGGGGATACCGAACAGCGCCGCGGCAAGGTTGTTCTCAACCCCGCAAAACATCGGGGAGCCGAGCCCGGCCGGCAGCCCAATCGCCGCCGCTTCTATAACCCCGCCGACGCTGTCCCGGCCCATTCGGGCGGCTTCGATTTCTTCCCGCATTTTCTCGCCGGCTGTTTTGTCAATCACCGCAAACCGCTGTGATGACAGGTTTTCAAGTAAATCTGTATCAATATTTACCGGGTCGAGGGCGGTATCCCTGACCCCGTGGATTTCCAGCACATGCCCGCCGATATGCACCCCGCGCCTGCGCAGGATTTGCCGGCAGACCGCGCCGGCGAAAACCAGCGCGGCAGTCAGCCTGCCGCTGAAATGCCCGCCGCCGCGGACGTCGTTAAATCCGCTGTACCGCACAAAGGCCGTGTAATCGGCGTGGCCGGGGCGGGGCAGACGCGCGATTTCGCCGTAATCCTGCGAGCGGGCATCCCGGTTTTTTATAACCATCGCGAGCGGGGCGCCTGTGGTACTGCCGTCTAATACCCCGCTTAAAATATGGGGAGCGTCGCTTTCGCGGCGCGGGGTGGACGACTTGTCAACACCCGGCGCCCGTCTGCTCATCTGCAGGCTGATTTCGTCCATGTCAATCGGCTCGCCGGCGGGCAGCCCGTCCAGAACGCAGCCCAATACCTCGCCGTGGCTTTCGCCAAAAACCGAGCATTTAACAATCCTCCCTATGCTGGATGACATCCGCAGCACCTCCGCATGCTTTGTAAATTTCAAAAAATCCGGGCCAGCTTTTTGCGACGGACTGATAATCTTCGATTATTATGGGGTTTTCGCATGCCAGAGCCGCCGCCGCCATACTCATCACAATCCTGTGGTCACCAAAGCTTGGTACCGAAACCCCGCCTTTCAGCCTGCCGACGCCGTGAATAATAAGCCCGTCGCCGGTCTGCTCCGCTTTGCCACCGAGCAGGTTAAGACAGCGGGCGACGGCGGCAAGCCTGTCGCTTTCTTTAAGCCGCAGGCGGGAGGCGCCGGTTATGGCGGACACTCCGCTTGCAACCGAGCACAGCACCGCGACAACCGGCACAAGGTCGGGGATTTGCGCGGCGTTTATCGTTGCGCCGAAAAGCCTTGAGCGGCGGCAGGCAAACCCGCCGTTTAAAGGCTTGATATCCGCGTCGAGGGCGCGCAGGATATTCACAATCTCCCTGTCCCCCTGCCGGGAGTCTGCCCTGACGCCGGTCAGCCGGATTTCCCCGCCCAAAGCCCCCATCGCGAGCAAAAACGCCGCCTGCGACCAGTCGCCTTCAACCTGAAAATCCGTTTTTTTGTATTCCTGCCCGCCGGGAATGTAAAACCCGCCGGGAGTTTGCAGGATTTTAATCCCCGCAGTTTGCAATATTTCGATAGTCAAATCCACGTAAGGCGCGGATTCGAGCGGGGTGGTCAGGACAATCTCGCTGTCGCCGCCGCACAGCGGCAATGCGAAAAGCAATCCGGTGATAAACTGGCTTGATACGTCGCCGGGGAGAAGGTACTTTCCGGCCCGCAGCCTTCCTTTGATTGAAAGCGGCAGCCCGTTTTCGCTCGACAGGCTTACTCCGTGCTTCGGCAGGCAGTCGGTGTACACGCCGAGCGGGCGCTGCGGCAGCCTTCCGCGTCCGGTGAAGGTGGCCTCGATCCCAAGCGCGGCAAAGACAGGGATTAAAAGCCTCAGCGTCGAGCCGCTTTCAAGGCAGTCGATTACCGGTTTTTGCGGCGGGTCTTCGTTTTTTTTAATTACCGCAGTATCCCCGCTTATATCCGCAGCCGCGCCAAGAGCCTTAATGCCGTTTAAGGTGGCGAGCATGTCGTCGGACGGAATTACGCCGCGCACAGTGCCGCAGCCGGCCAGCGCGGCGCAGATTAACGCGCGGTGGGCCGCCGATTTTGACGGAGGGGGGGAGGCGCTGCCGCTGATGACGGCGGGGGATACCTTTATCCTGCTCATCTGCTTCCCTCCGCGTTTAGGAATTCGGTTGTTTTATCAATCGGCACAGGGTGGATAAACGATTGCCCGATACTTTTGAGCAATACAAGGCCTATGTCAAGGCCGGCCCGTTTTTTGTCAAGCATTATTCCCGACAGCAAGTCTTTGAGCGGCGCGGGGTCGTCGGTGGGCAGGCAGAATTTTTTTAAAAGGGTGTTAAGCCGGCTTAAGGTTCCCGGCCGGGTCAGCCCGCGGCTTTCGGAGGCTTTGGTAATCCACGACATCCCGACCGCGACAGCAAATCCGTGGGACAGGCCGGAGTAGCCGTAGTATTTTTCAAGCGCGTGCCCGATGGTGTGCCCGAAGTTCAGCAGCTTGCGCTCGCCGACTTCCCGCTCGTCCTGCTCTACTATGGCGCGCTTTATGTCAACACACCTTGCGATAATTCTTTCGCGGTCTTCAAGGAGCGGGGAGGCCTGGTTTTTAAGCAGTTCAAAAAGAGACGCGTCTTTTATCGCCGCGGTTTTTATCACTTCCGCCATCCCGTCCGTAAACACATTGCAGGGCAGGGTGTCGAGGGTGTCGGTGTCGGCGATTACCAGCGCCGGCTGCCAGAATGCGCCCACAAGGTTTTTACCTTCGGGGATATCCACTCCGGTCTTGCCGCCGACAGATGAATCCACCTGCGCTAACAGGGTGGTCGGGATTTGGACAAAGTCAATCCCGCGCAGCCATGTCGCGGCGGCAAACCCCGCCATGTCGCCGGTTACCCCTCCGCCGAGCGCTACCAGCAAGTCCTTTCTTGTGAGCCCGTTTTTTGCAAGACGGGCGTAAAAGGCGAAGACGGTATCGAGCTTTTTGCTCTGCTCGCCGGCGGGGAACACCAGAATATCGGTGTCATAGCCTGCGCGACGGTACGAGTCGGCTGCCCTGCCGCCGTAAAGCGGGGCGACGTTTGAATCGGTGATTATCAGCGCCTTCTGCCCACCGTTCACTTTCCGGCTTAATTCGCCGGCTTTATCAAGCAGGCCGCCGCTAATCAGGATATCGTATGCACGCGCTGTGTTTACGGTAATCCTTTTCAATCCGCAACACTTTCCTTTCTCAAGCGGCCCTCTCGCAGGATTTGTTCAAGCCGCTCGTAGTCCCTGAGGGCTATTGCGTCCCGGCAGGCTTTGAGGTTGGCTATCAGAGTGTCAATTTCGGCGCATATGTTGTCGGAATTAAAGATAAACAGCTGCGCCCACAGCCTTTCGTCCACCGTCGCGACCCTTGAGACGTCGCGGTAACTGCCGGCCGAAAACCCGTGGTGTTCAGGGCACTGCGGGGATTTGACGTAAGCTCCCGCGAGCACGTGGGGCAGCTGGGACGTGAAGGCGATAATCCTGTCGTGCTGTTCCGGCGTGGCGATTGTAACCCCCTTGCAGCCGATTGACAGCGCCAGTTCTTTGAGAATGCCGATGGCGTTTTTGGTAGCCCTGTCAGGGGCGGGGCTTTCGGGGGTGAGGATATAGTACGCGCCTTCGAAGAGGTCGGGGTCGGCATGGGCAAAGCCGCTTTTTTCCCGCCCCGCCATCGGGTGGCCGCCGACAAAGGTGAGCCGGTGTTCTTTGCAGATGGGGGCAAGGGTTTTCACCGCTTCCCTTTTTACGCCGCACACGTCGGTAACGATTGTGCCGGGTGAAAGAAGTTTCACATGGCTTTCCAGAAACCGCAGGCAATCGGCGGGGGAGAGCGCCAAAATCAGCAAACCGGCTTTTGGCAAATGCTCCGCGCCGGTTTTGTCGGCGGCGCCTTTTTGGAGCACGGCGTCCAGAACGCCTTTGTCGCAGTCAATCCCGATTACAGTATGCGCTGTCCGTTTTTTTATCGCCAGTCCCAGCGAGCCGCCAATCAGCCCCATTCCGGCTATTGCGATTGTGAGTTTTTTCATTTATTTACCCTTTCTTAAAAACGCGGGTTTATTGCCTACTCCCTTTGCGCGATTTTTTTGCCGAACAGAGCGGCTGCATTCTTGATTTTTTCCGCGAGCGAGCTGAACTGCTCCGGTGTAAGGGACTGCGCGCCGTCCGAAAGCGCGTGGGGCGGGTCGTTGTGCACCTCGATAATCAGCCCGTCCGCGCCGGCGGCGACCGCCGCGAGCGCAAGCGGTTCGACCAGCGCGCTGTTGCCCGCCGCGTGGGACGGGTCAACCACCACCGGAAGGTGGGAAAGGCTTTTAAGCAGCGGGATGGCCGAAATGTCGAGGGTGTTGCGGGTCATGGTTTCAAAGGTGCGGATACCGCGCTCGCACAGGATTACCCGCTCGTTGCCCGCCGCCATGATGTACTCGGCGCTCATCAGCAGTTCTTCGATGGTGTTCGCAAGTCCGCGCTTGAGCAGGATTGGCTTATCCATCTTGCCGAGCTCTTTCAAAAGCTCGAAATTCTGCATATTCCTTGCCCCGACCTGAATGATGTCCACGTCTTCAAACAGCACGATATGGTTCGGGGACATGATTTCGGTTACAATCGGGAGCCCTGTTTTGGCGCGCGCGTGGCGAAGCAGCTCAAGCCCGCTGGCGCGCAGCCCCTGAAAGGAGTAGGGGGAGGTGCGCGGCTTGAACGCGCCGCCCCTTAAAAACGCGGCTCCGGCGCGTTTTACCTCGGTGGCGATTCCGGTAATCTGCTCCTCGCTTTCCACCGAACACGGGCCCGCGATTATCCCAAGCATGCCGCCGCCGATTACAGAGCCGCTGCCCAAATCGATTACGGAGTCGTCTGGGTGGAACTTGCGGTTGGCTTTCTT
>LFTH01000071.1 GCA_001513365.1 Clostridiales bacterium DTU033
GAGTCTCGTGGGCTCGGAGATGTGTATAAGAGACAGGAGTAAGTGCGAACGTTTTCCCTCCGTTATCAGGGACGGCATTCGGCAGTTGTTGCCCGATGCGCAGAGCGGCCCGTTTTTTTGGGCAATAAGAGTGGTACCGCGGAGATTACCCTTCGCCTCTTAACCGAGGCGAAGGGTTTTTTAGTATAGTATTAAGTTTGAAAGGCGTGATTTCATTGCAGTTGAATGGCGCGGAAATATTAATTGAATGCCTGCTTGAACAGGGCGTGGACACCGTTTTCGGGTACCCCGGAGGCGCGGTGCTTAATATTTACGACGCTTTGTATAAATACAGCGACAGGATTTTTCATGTACTTACCGCTGACGAGCAGGGGGCGGCGCATGCAGCCGACGGTTATGCCCGCTCGACCGGCAGGGTCGGCGTCTGCATGGCGACGTCCGGCCCGGGCGCGACCAATCTTGTAACAGGGATTGCGACGGCGTACATGGATTCGGTCCCGATTGTTGTGATTACCGGTAATGTCGCGGTCCCGCTGCTTGGCAAGGATTCGTTCCAGGAAGTTGACATAACCGGGATTACAATGCCGATTACAAAACACAATTTTATTGTCAAGCATGTTGAGGAACTGGCGGATACGGTGCGCAAAGCGTTCAGGATTGCCCAAAGCGGCCGCCCCGGCCCGGTGCTGATTGACATTCCAAAAGACATAACCGCCGCAAAAGCCGGGTATGTAAAAAAGCCGGCGAGCGGCAGAAGGCCGTTTCAGCCGCCAAAACAGGAACGGATTAAAATGGCGCTTGAAAGTCTTGAGACTTCAAGCCGTCCGCTGATTTATTTCGGCGGAGGAGTGATTTCCTCCGGCGCGGACAGAGAGCTGCTCATGCTGGCCGAAAAGCTGGATATACCGGTATGCGCGTCCATGATGGGGCTGGGAGGGTTCCCCTCGCAGCATAGGCTGTGGATGGGGATGATAGGCATGCACGGCACCGTCGCCGCCAACAGGGCCGCTCACGAATGCGATTTGCTGATAACCTGCGGCGCGCGTTTTTCGGACAGGGTTGCGGGCAGACCGGGCGCATTCGCTCCGAACGCCAAAATAATACATATCGATGTCGACCACGCCGAGTTTGATAAAAACATTACCGCTACGGTGCGTATCGCGGGGGATTTGAAAGAGGTTCTGGCGCAGCTTTGCGAACGCTCAACGGCCAAAAAGCACACCGAATGGGTGGACAGGATAAGCTCACTTCGCCGCAGCGTATATCCCGACACATCCGACCCAAACGGCATGCCTGACCCTCTTTATATCCTGCAGACTTTGCGGAAGCTCACCGACGACGGCACCATTGTGGCGACCGACGTCGGGCAGCATCAGATTTGGACTGCCCAGCATTTTGAAATAAGGAAGCCGCGCTCCTTCCTGACTTCCGGCGGGCTTGGGACAATGGGGTACGGCATGGGCGCCGCAATCGGCGCGCAGGTTGCCCATAAAAACCGCAGGGTGGTGCTTGTTTCGGGGGACGGCAGCTTTCACATGAATTTAAACGAGCTGACCACTTTAGCCTCGTATGATTTGCCGATTGCGGTTTTTGTAATGAACAATACCGTTCTGGGAATGGTGCGGCAATGGCAGAAAGTGTTTTACGACAGCCGTTTCTCAGCGACCGCCCCGCGCAGGAAAACCGATTTTGTTAAGCTCGCGGAAGCGTTCGGCTGTACGGGAATGAGGATTTCCAAAAATTCGGAAGTCGAGCCGGTAATCAAAGCGGCGCTTGAATTAAACCGCCCCGTGGTGGTTGACTGCAGGATATCGCCTGACGCCAATGTTCTGCCGATGATACCGCCGGGCGGCACCGTTGAAGAAATCATTGAAGAAATCTAATCTCCAAACTGACGGAAGGGGTTGACACCTGATGGGTGAAAGCAGGGCAATATTTTCGGTGCTGGCGGCTAATAATCCGGGCGTTTTGTTTCGGATGTCCGGTTTATTCTACCGGCGCGGTTTTAACATAGATTCTGTGGTCGCCTGCAAAACCGGAAACCCGTTGTTTTCCCGGCTTACGATTGTCGCGACCGGGGACGAGGCGACCTTTACCCAGTTGATACGGCAGTTGAGGAAGCTGGAGGACATAAAAAAGGTAAAGGTGCTGACGGTTGACGAGTGTTCAAACAGCGAAATGCTGCTTGTAAAGGTTGGCGCGGACGGGAATGAGCGCATACCGGTGCTTAAAATCGTGCAGGCGTACGGTGCGCGTGTGCTGGACATCGGCGGGAGCACAATCACCATTGAAGTAACCGGGCAGACCCATGAAATTGACGAGTTTATGGAACAGATTGAACAGTTTGATATCCTTGAGATGGCGCGCACCGGTATTAACGCCCTTGAGCGCGGCGATTCTACCATTCATGATGACGATTGAGCAAAGGCGGTGTTAGGTTTGAAACGGATAGAGATTTTTGACTCTACCCTGCGCGACGGCGCTCAGGGGGAAGGGATTTCGTTTTCGGTTGAAGACAAACTCAATATTGTAAGGCTGCTGGACGAACTTGGGGTAGCCTATGTTGAGGCCGGTAACCCCGGCTCCAACCCTAAGGATTTGGAGTTTTTCCGCCGAGCGGGCGAGCTTAACCTGAAAAACGCGGAGCTGGTCGCGTTCGGCTCCACAAGGCGGAAGGAGATACCGGTTGAGGAGGACAAAAACGTTCAGGCCCTTCTGACCGCGAACACAAAGGCGGTGGCTCTGTTCGGGAAAAGCTGGGATTTGCATGTAAGGGATATTCTCCGCACCACCGAAGAAGAAAACTTTGCGATGATTTCCGATACGGTGAGTTTCTTCAAATCCCACGGAAAAAAGGTGATTTTTGACGCCGAACACTTTTTTGACGGGTACAAAGCAAATCCCGATTTTGCGCTTAAATCGCTGGAGGCCGCGGCGGTCGCGGGCGCTGACATACTGGTGCTCTGCGACACCAACGGCGGCGCTTTCCCGAACGAGGTTTTTAATATTACCAAATCCGTGGTGTCCCGCTTTAACATAGCGGTAGGTATTCATGTCCATAACGACGGCGGGCTGGCGGTCGCAAACTCGATAATGGCGGTGGAGGCCGGGGCTGTCCATGTTCAGGGTACATACCTCGGTTTCGGCGAACGCAGCGGCAACGCAAACCTTTCGACAATCATTCCAAACCTGCAGTTAAAACAGGGTTACCGCTGTATTCCGGCGGAGAACATGCAACTGCTGACTCCGGTTGCAAGAAGTATCGCGGAAATCGCGAATGTAAGGTTGTACGGGGGAGAGCCGTACGTGGGCAGCAGTGCGTTTGCCCACAAAGCGGGCATGCATGCCGACGGGGTGCTGAAGAATTCCGCCTCGTTTGAGCATGTGCCGCCCGAAGCGGTCGGGAACGAGCGCCGGCTGCTGATGAGCGAAATCAGCGGCAGAAATGCGGTGCTGTATAGAATAAGTCGTTTTTGTCCCGAAATCAGCAAGACATCTCCCGAATTAAATGGTATAATAGAAGAGTTAAAGCGGATGGAGCTTGAAGGCTACCAGTACGAGGGCGCGGACGCCAGCTTTGAGCTGCTGGTGCGCAAGCGGCTTGGAAAAATCAGGCCGTATTTTGAACTGGGTTATTACCGCATAACGGGCGAAAAGCCAAACACCAACGATTACAGCGCGGTCGCCACCCTAAAAGTGCATGTCGGGGACAAGGCGCAGACCGCGGCGGCCGAGGGCAACGGGCCTGTCAACGCGCTGGACAAAGCGCTGCGCAGCGCGCTGAGCGGGTTTTACCCAATCCTTTCCGAATTTCATCTGGTTGATTACAAGGTCCGCGTGATGAATTCAAAACAGGGTACGGCCGCGCGTGTGCGGGTTTTGATTACCTCGACCGACGGCAAAAACGAATGGACAACTGTCGGGGTTTCCACAGACGTTATCGAGGCGAGCTGGCTGGCTCTCAGAGAGTCGATGGAATACAAGCTGGTCAGCGAGAACGTGGAGCCTCTTTAACCAAGGTTTAGCGCAGATTTGTTTACAGAGGGAAAGGTGAAATCTAAGATGGGAATGACAATGACGCAAAAAATACTTGCCGCCCACGCCGGGCTGCCAAATGTCAAGGCGGGACAGCTTATCGAGGCCAGTCTGGATTTGTGCCTTGGTAACGACATCACCGCGCCGGTGGCTATAAACGAGTTCGAGCGCTGCGGCGGGTGCAGTGTGTTTGACAAATCGCGGGTTGCGCTTGTAATGGACCATTTCACGCCGAACAAGGACATCAAGGCGGCGCAGCAGGTAAAACGGGTGCGCGAATTCGCGGGCAAACACGATATCGAGAATTACTTTGACGTCGGCCGGATGGGTGTGGAGCACGCAATTCTCCCCGAACAGGGGCTGGTCGGCCCCGGAGACTGCGTCATCGGCGCCGACAGCCATACCTGTACTTACGGGGCGCTGGGGGCTTTTTCGACCGGTGTGGGCTCCACAGACCTTGCCACGGCGATGGCGACCGGCAAAGCGTGGTTCAAGGTGCCGTCCGCAATAAAGGTGGAGCTGACGGGCAGGCTGCCAAAATACGTAACCGGCAAGGACGTAATCCTCCACCTTATCGGAATGATTGGGGTTGACGGCGCGCTGTATAAATCGCTTGAATTTGCGGGGGACGGGGTTGCCTCCCTTTCAATGGACGACAGGCTGTGTATTGCCAATATGGCAATCGAAGCCGGTGCAAAAAACGGCATTTTCCCGGTTGACAGCGTAACCCTCGAATATGTCAGCGGCAGGTTCAGGCGCGAGGTCAGGGTGTTTGAAGCCGATTCCGACGCCGAGTATGAGCGGGTTATCACAATAGAGCTTTCATCCCTGCGCCCGACGGTCGCGTTCCCGCACCTGCCGGAGAACACCAGAACAATAGACGAATGTGGCGGGCAAGTGAAGATTGACCAGGTTGTAATAGGCTCCTGTACCAACGGCAGGCTTGAGGATATGCGGGCTGCCGCCGAAATCCTGAAAGGCAGAAAGGTGGCAAAAGGGGTGCGCTGCATTATCATCCCCGCCACGCAGCAGGTTTGGCTTGACAGTATGCGCGAGGGGCTGTTTGAAATATTTATCGAGGCTGGCGCGGCGGTGTCCACTCCGACTTGCGGGCCCTGCCTCGGCGGGCATATGGGGATACTGGCCGCGGGAGAGCGGGCGGTTTCCACCACAAACCGCAATTTCGTGGGGCGGATGGGCCATGTGGACAGCGAGGTCTATCTCGCCAGCCCCTATGTCGCGGCGGCGTCGGCAGTAACCGGTTATATCACCGACCCTGCGTCGCTGTAAAATAAAACAGAATAACAGGAAAGAGTGATTAGTATGGTTGTTCAGGGCAGTGTCCATAAATACGGCGACAATGTTGATACCGACGTGATTATTCCGGCGCGCTATCTCAACACCTCAGACCATGACGAGCTTGCGTCCCACTGCATGGAGGATATTGACAGTGATTTTGTGAACAGGGTAAAGACGGGAGATATCATTGTGGCGGGCAAAAACTTCGGCTGCGGCTCATCCCGCGAGCACGCGCCGATTGCCATCAAGGCGAGCGGGATATCCTGCGTGATTGCCTCCACCTTCGCAAGGATTTTTTACCGCAACGCAATCAATATCGGGCTTGCAATCCTCGAATGCGATGAAGCTGCGAGGGACATCAGCGCCGGCGACCAGATAAGGGTTGACTTTGATACCGGAGTTATCCAAAACCTTACCACCGGCAAAGAATATCAGGCGGAGCCCTTCCCGCCTTTTATTCAGAACATCATCGCAAAAGGCGGATTGATGAATACAATATAGGAAAGATATTAGCCTACAGGCACCGGACATTTATTAATCTAATGTCTAACTTGACAGCCGGCGTTAAATGTGATTAAATTTACCTGACGACAATCCCATACCGCAAAAGGCTGTGAAGGGAAGAAGTAATATGCTCCGCGCAGCAAAGAGAGCCGCCGGCCGGTGTAAGGCGGCGTGCCGGGCATACGAAATACATCCCGAAGCCGCAGGCTGAAAAGCGTTCTGCCGAGTAGGCTGTGCCGTTTACGCGCGTTACAGCGTCAAGGCGTTTTTGCGCCGAAGGCCGGATATTGTCCGGCGAATTGAGGTGGTACCGCGGTATATTCGCCCTCTGCACAGCGCAGAGGGTTTTTTGATAAAAATAATACATCCAAGCAGAAAGGATATCAGTCAAAGATGAGTGTGTTTAATGAGCTTGTAGCACGCGGGATGATTGCCCAGATGACTGACAGTGAGCGGATAAAAGAGCTGCTTGAAACCGGTCAGGTTACATTCTATATCGGGTTTGACCCGACTGCCGACAGTCTCCATGTGGGGCATTTTGTCCAGCTTATGGTCATGGCTCACATGCAGCGCGCCGGGCACAGGCCTATCGTTCTCCTCGGCGGGGGTACCGCGATGGTGGGCGACCCGTCCGGAAAGACCGAGATGAGGAAAATGCTGTCCACAGAGACTATTGAATACCATGTGGAATGCTTCAAAAAGCAGATGTCCAAATTCATTGATTTCTCGGACGGCAAGGCAATAATGGTAAACAATGCAGACTGGCTTTTAAACCTCAACTATATAGAATTTTTAAGGGAAGTGGGCGTTCACTTTTCGGTCAACCGCATGCTGGGCTTTGAATGTTACAAGTCGCGGATGGAACACGGGCTGTCCTTCCTTGAATTTAACTATATGCTCATGCAAAGCTACGATTTCTACTATCTAAACCAGAAATATGGTTGTACCATGCAGCTTGGCGGCGATGACCAGTGGTCGAATATTATCGGCGGCGTCGAGCTGTGCCGCAGGAAGGCCGGCAGGGAAGTCTACGGCATGACCTTCAACCTTTTGACCACTTCGGAAGGCAAGAAGATGGGCAAGACCGAAAAGGGCGCGGTCTGGCTTGACCCGAACAAAACGGCGCCGTACGAGTTCTTCCAGTACTGGAGGAACGTTGACGACGCCGACGTGATAAAATGCCTTAAGCTGCTCACCTTTGTGCCGCTCGATGAAATCAATGAACTTGCAAAGGCAAGCGGCAGCGCAATCAACACCGTTAAAGAGCGGCTGGCCTATGAGGTTACTTCGCTGGTGCACGGCAAAGAGGAAGCCGACAAGGCGCTTGAAGCTGCGCGCGCGGTATTCAGCGCGGGGAGGGTGAGCGAAAACATGCCGACCGCCGCCCTTTCTGAAAGCGATTTTTGCGACGGCGCCGTTTCGGTGATTGATTTGGTGGTTAAGACCGGCCTTGCCCCGTCCAAGGCGGAGGCGCGCAGGCTTATCCAGCAGGGCGGGATTTCGGTTGACGACAGGAAAGTGGAAAGTATTGACGAGTCCGTCGGGCTGGCTGCTTTTGAAAAGGGCTATGTGGTGGTCAGAAAAGGCAAAAAGTCTTATATCAAGGCCGTTGTCGAATAGAAAAAACAAAAAAGTGAGGGCAGGCAGGACGCCTGCCTTTTCTGTTTATTGCTGCGGCAACGGCTGAAAGCCGGCGTTTTGAGGCAGATACAGACTTTTTGGTTGAATAGTGCGGCAAATAATGATAAAATAAGGAAACCAAGCATTATTAAAGAGGTGTCGGTATGAGGTTTAAGCGATGGGTTATCCCGCCGCTTCAAAAGGAGGTCGCGGCTCAGCTTGCCGAGGAATGCGGGATTGACCCGTTCTTAGCGTTGCTGCTGGTAACGCGGGGGATTACCGACGCCGAAAGCGCCGCCGAATTTCTTCTCGGCGGCGATATCGAAGACGACCCGTTTTCTTTCGCTGATATGGATATTGCGGTTGACAGGATTCAGCGCGCCATAAACGCACGGGAGATGATAGCGGTATACGGGGACTATGACGTTGACGGAGTAACCGCCACCGTGCTGCTGTACTCGTATCTGCGCGAAAAAGGCGGGGACGTGATTTATTACATTCCCGAACGCGAGTGTGAAGGGTATGGACTTAACAGGCAGAGCATTGATTATCTGCACCAGCAGGGCGTAAAACTGTTTGTAACGGTTGACAACGGGATTTCGGCCTGTGATGAGATTGATTACGCCGCGCAGAAAGGTATTGACGTGGTGGTTACCGACCACCACGAGCCGCCCCAAAAACTTCCGGGCGCGGTCGCGGTGGTGAACCCCAAGCGCGCCGACTGTGAAAGCGGGTTCAAGGAATATGCCGGAGTCGGGGTGGCGTTCAAGCTCGCCTGCGCGCTGGAGGGGGATACAGATGTCATTCTTGAAAAATACGGGGATTTGGTGGCACTCGGCACCCTCGGCGACGTAATGCTGATTGAAGGCGAGAACAGGGCGCTTGTCCGGGCGGGGCTGAAAGTATTAAATCAGAATACACGACCGGGGATTTACGCGATAAAAAAACTGATTGGTCTTGAAGGCAGACAGCTGGATTCTCTGACAACCGTGTTTTCACTTGTGCCACGCTTGAATGCGGCGGGTCGGATGGATACCCCGGATTTGGCTGCCCGCCTTTTGCTGACAAATCAGGAGATTGTAGCCGACAGTCTGGCGCACGAGCTTCAGGAGTGCAATACAAAGCGGAAGGCTATGGAGGAAAAAATCCTTGAGGAGGTCGACAGGCGGCTGCAGTCCGAGCCCGGTCTTTTGGCGCAGCGGGTTCTGGTGATAGCCGGCAGGGAGTGGCACCTCGGCATTATCGGGATTATCGCCGCAATCATCGCAGAAAGATACGGCAAACCCTGCATACTGCTGTCGACAATTGAGGGTGAGACCAAGGGCTCCGGCCGCAGCATAAACGGGTTTTCGCTGTATGAAGCGCTGGCCGCCTGTTCGGATATTCTGTTGAGCTTCGGCGGGCACGACCAAGCGGCGGGGGTTACCTTAAGCCCGGAAAAAATAGATGAATTCCGCGCGCGCATTAACCGGTTCGCGGCGGAAAAATATCCCAAGATGCCGGTGCCAGAGCTGCGGATTGACTTTAAAATCCGCCCGTCGCAGGTTGACGTTCAAAAACTGAACCTGATTTCAGCTTTGGAGCCGCTGGGCCTTGGGAATCCGCAGCCGGTGTTCGGGCTGTTCGGAATGCGGATTGACAATATCATGCCTGTCGGGCAGGGAAGGCACCTGCGCCTCTCGGTCTCACGCGATGACGCCCGGCTTTCGGTCTTTCGCTTCAACTCCACCTGTGAGAGCTTTCCTTACGAATGCGGGCAGATTGTCAACCTTGTCGTTACAATGGAGAGAAACGAGTTCCGCGGCGTCGTTTCCCCGACGCTGCTGCTTAAGGATATAAGGCTGGCTCAGGCTGAGCAGGAGGAATTGATTGAAGCGGTCGGCACATTCGACAGGATTATCAGACGTGAGGGAGTATCGGGCGAGGAGGCCGCACTGTGTAAGCCCGACAGAAGGGATGTTGAACGGATTTACAGGTTTATCAGGTCAAAAAAGAGATGGATTGGTACGCTGGATCAACTCGCCTTTTTGCTTGGGCGGCCTGCCGTAAGCTATATCCGCCTGCGGGTGTCGCTGGAAGCGCTCCGCGAGGCCGGGCTGTTCCGGTTGATTGACAGGGGAGATGTTTTGGGAGTATCGGTTGTTCCGGTGTCCGAAAAGGCGGACCTGAATAAAACCCCGATTATGCAGTACCTCGACGCCTGTCTTTTGAAATGAGTGGTAACCAATGAACTGTCCTATCAGCAAAACAAAGACAATTGAAGAGTTGAAGTCCCTGATAGAGAAGAACGGCAAGCCCTATGACATGGCGGTCATCGAAAAGGCAATCGATATCGCAGTTAATGCGCACGAGGGCCAAAAGCGTTCGTCGGGTGAGGATTACGTATGCCATCCGCTCAGTGTCGCGGCTATTCTGGTTGAGCTCGGTATGGACAACGAGACCATTGTCGCGGCAATCCTCCACGATGTTGTGGAGGATACCCAGATAAGCCTTGACGAAATCGCGAAGGATTTCGGCAAGGACGTCGCCTCTCTGGTTGACGGGGTTACGAAACTGGGCAAATTCCCGTTCACCACCAAAGAGGAGCGGCAGGCAGAGAATGTCCGGAAAATGCTGCTCGCGATGGCTCAGGATATACGGGTAATCATCATCAAGCTGGCGGACAGGCTCCACAACATGAGGACGATTGAGTCGCTGCCCGAACAAAAGCGGCGGGACAAGGCAAAGGAAACAATGGATATTTTCGCCCCTTTGGCCCACCGGCTTGGGATACAGGCGCTCAAGGAGGAGCTTGAGGATTTATCGCTGAGGATTCTGGACCCCGTCGCGTACAGGGAGATTGAGGAAGCGCTGGCGCTGCGCGAAAGCGACCGCAACGCGTTTATCGAGAGCATTAAGCAACGGATAACCGAAACCCTTGAGGCGGTTCCGATAAAATGCCATGTTTACGGGCGTATCAAGAGCATTACCGGGATTTACAGGAAAATGTATATTCAGAACCGCTCGTTTGACGAAATTTATGACATATACGCGGTGCGAGTAATCGTGGATACCATGAACGACTGCTACAATGTGCTGGGTATCATCCACGATATGTTCCGTCCAATCCCCAACAGGTTTAAGGATTATATTTCAACCCCAAAGGCCAATATGTACCAGTCACTTCACACTACGGTGATAAGCAAGGAAAAAATCCCGTTCGAAGTGCAAATCCGCACGTGGGAAATGCATTACACCGCGGAATACGGCATTGCGGCGCATTGGAAATACAAGCTCGGAATTCACCGCAAGGACAAGCTGGAGGAGCGGCTGGCGTGGATACGCCAGTTTATCGAAAACCAGAAAGACGTGGACGACGCCGAAGATATAATCAACACCATAAAGACCGATTTGTCTTCCGACGATGTTTTTGTGTTTACTCCAAAAGGGGATGTCATAACCCTGCCGGTAGGGGCGACGGTAATCGATTTTGCCTATGCAATCCACTCCGAGGTGGGCAACCGCATGGTCGGCGCGAAGGTGGACGGACGGATTGTTCCGATTGACTACGAGGTCAAGACCGGCGAGATAGTGGAGATTTTGACGTCTTCCGGTCAGGGGCGCGGGCCGAGCCGCGACTGGCTGAATATCGTCAAGACGGGCGAGGCGCGGAACAAAATCCGCACGTGGTTCAAGAAGGAACGGCGGGGGGAAAACATTGAACGCGGACGCAGCGAGCTTGAGCGGGAGCTTTCGCGCAACAATATCCGCCTGCCGGAAGATAAGATGAAAGAATTCCTGATGGGCCAGGCGAAAAGACAGCATTGCGATACCCTTGACGACTTTTATGCCGCAATCGGCTACGGCGGGATAATCCTCTCGCGGATAATGGCGAGGATTAAAGACGATTACCTGAAGCTGGTTAAAGCCGAAAACATCCAGCCCGAAACCATCACGCCGCCTGCGCGTGCCCGGCAGAGCAGGGGCGGCGTGATAATCCAGAACATGGACAACTGCCTTGTGAAGTTTGCGCGCTGCTGCAATCCTGTGCCGGGGGATGAGATAATCGGGTTTATCACCCGCGGGTACGGCATTTCAATCCACAAGACCGACTGCATTAACGTGCCGAAGGATGTCAATACTGCCTCTGAACCCGAACGGTGGATTTCGGTCAGGTGGGAGGAAAACATCAGGGACGAGTACAGGGCGACCCTTACTATCGAGGCTCAGAACAGGAATTCGCTGCTGGCCGATATTACCACACAGCTTGCGTCCATGAACGTGATGATACACGCGATTAGCGCCAAGGAATCGCAGCAGAACACGGTGTTTATGAATGTTACTGTCGGAGTAAACAGCCTTGAGCATTTACAATCCGTGATTTCAAGGCTGGCGCGGGTTTCCGGTATCCACAAGATAACAAGGAGCGGACACACCCACTGATGAAAGGAGAGGGCGCGTTTGCAGTATATATGCGTTCAGGTAGGGCTTTTAGATACAAACTGCTACATTTTTTTTGATAATAACAGGCAGGGAGTGGTGGTGGACCCGGGCGGGAATTCCGGCCGGATTTTGAATATTATCAAGCAGCACGGCTTAAATATCCTGTATGTTTTGTTGACCCATGTGCATTTCGACCACTTCCTTGCGGCCGGCGATGTAATAAGAAGCACCGGCGCGAAACTGCTTGTCCCGAAGGATGACGAAACCGCGCTGTCCGACCCCGGCCGCAGCCTTATAAGTCTTGCGGCGGGCGGACTCGGCACCGCGCTTAAATCCGACAGGGTGCTCTGCGACGGGGACGAAATAACGGCGGGCGAATTGAAAATCAAGGTGTTGAGCACGCCGGGGCATACTCCGGGTAGCAGCTGCTATATCTGCGGGGATTTGCTGCTGTCGGGCGACACCCTGTTTGCGGGCAGTATAGGTAGGACCGACTTTCCGGGCGGCAGCTTTGAGGATATTCGTCAATCGCTTGAAAAACTGAAAAGTTTAAAGGGGGATTATACGGTATTGCCCGGCCACGGCCCGTCAACCACTTTAAGCGCGGAAAAAACAGGCAATCCGTATATGAGCGCCGATGGTTTTGGTTGTTAAAGGGCATGACTTTAGATTTGAGCTTGAGAATATATGCAGGCTTTTCCTGCCGCTTGAAAAAATCACTGTTATTGACCAAAGCGGACAAGCCGCGGACGACAGCGGGATTACAGCCGTTTCTGTGTTAAAGGATGACGGCGGCCGGCTCCTGCTGTATTCGGAGCTTACGGTGTACGGGAGGACAGAAAGCGCAGAGGGACGGCTTGATAAAAACGGCTGTTCAGACAAGGATATCGAGAGGAAACTCTCGGTGCAGATGTACAGCTTGTTTGTAAAGCGTTTCGGCTTTACACTGCCGTGGGGCGCGGTTACCGGTGTCCGCCCGGTTAAGCTGATGAGGCGGCATGCAGCAGAAAAGGGCAGGGAGGAGGCGGCGAGGTGGTTTTTGGCAGAGCTTTTGGTGAGCGGGGAAAAAACCCGGCTCTGCCTTGATGTTCTGGATACCCAAAGCGGGATTATCCCGCTTTCGCGGCCCGATTCCTTCAGCCTTTATATATCAATACCGTTTTGCCCGTCCCGCTGCGATTACTGCTCCTTTGTATCGCATACGGTGGAAAGGGCGGCTAAACTTGTTCCTGCGTATGTCGATAATCTTTGTAAGGAGATTGAGCATACCGGCAGGATTGCCCGCGCGCTTGGGCTGCGGCTTGAAACAGTATATATCGGCGGCGGGACCCCGACGTCCCTTTCGGCCGCAGAGATAAGCCGCGTACTGGACGCGGTAAACCGCGGCTTTGATTTGTCCGCGCTGCGGGAATACACTGTGGAGGCCGGGCGACCCGACACCGTTGACAGGGAAAAGCTGCAGGCAATACGCCTTGCCGGCGTGAACAGGATAAGCATAAATCCGCAGACCCTGAACCGGAATGTATTAGCGGCAATCGGCAGGCGGCATTCCGCCGAGGATTTTTATGCCGCGTTTGATTTGGCGCGGGAAAGCGGGTTTGAGAACATCAACACCGACTTGATTGCCGGACTGCCAGAGGACAGCTTTGACGGCTTTGTCCGCAGTCTGGACAAGGTATTAACTCTTTCTCCCGAAAGCGTTACAATCCATTCTCTTGCGCTTAAAAGGTCATCCAACCTAAGCGCAAAAAAGCGGGTGGATTTTGAGGGCGGAAAGCTGGCCGCGAAGATGGTTGATTACAGTATCGGCCGCCTTAAGTCGTCCGGTTACAGGCCATATTACCTTTACAGGCAGAGCAAGACGCTCGGCGGCACCGAAAACACCGGCTGGGCAAAACCCGGATTTGAGAGCCTTTACAACGTCTTCATGATGGAGGAAACCCATACGGTGCTGGCGTGCGGCGCCGGCGCGGTCTCCAAGCTGTGCAGTCCGGACGGGGAATATATCGAAAGAATATTCAATTACAAGTACCCGTATGAATACAACAGTAGTTTTGACGAAATGATACAAAGAAAAGGGCGTGTGATTACTTTCTATGAAAAGATATATTGAAATACGCAATTTGGATATCAATGAAATAAACCAAAGGGTCAGGGAGGACGCCGACAGCCTCATTTTCGAGGAGAGCCGCCGGTACGACGCCGAGGTTGAAAAGCTGGCGCGCCATCTTGCGGACAGGTTCCACGACCATTGCATTGTGCTGCTGTCCGGCCCGTCGTCGGCGGGCAAGACCACGACTTCCATGAAACTGACAAGCTACCTTAAGGGCTTTGGGATTGACGCGCACACCGTTTCGATGGACGATTTTTACCGCGGGCGGGAGCAGGCGCCCCTGCTCGAAAACGGCAACTATGACTATGAGGCGCTGGAAGCCCTCCGGCTTGACAAGCTGGAGCAGTGTATGCGCGAGTTGATTACCGAAGGCAGGACAACGCTCCCGAAATTTGATTTTCATCATGGAAAGCCCTCCGACGAAACCTATGAGCTTGTGATACAGCCAAACTCATTTGTGGTGTTTGAGGGCATCCACGCAATCAACCCCTATTTTGAACAGCACCTGCCGCCGGACAATATGTTCAAGGTGTTCATCAACACCGTATCCCCGTTCATGGAAGGCGGCAGAAAGGCAGTGGCAAGAAGGGAAATCCGGCTGGTCAGAAGGATGATACGGGATGAAAAATACCGCAACAGCCCCATCCTTAATACCCTTGAGATGTGGCAGCAGGTTGTGCGCGGCGAAAACGAGTATATGTTTCCTTACGTGGACACTGTCAATTATCTGATTGATACCACTCACGCCTATGAGCCGTGCGTGTTCGCGCCGATTATCCTGCCAAAGCTGAAATCGGTGCCGACCGACAGCGAATACATTGATACGGTCAACCGCCTGATTGAGGTTTTGTCCCGGTTCGAGCCCCTGCCGCTTGAAAAAATGCCAAAAGACGCTTTGTTAAGGGAGTTTTCCGGCTAAAAATGGCAATATCATTGATAATGCCCGTGCCATAAGATATAATATAACCAAAATCTGCTTTTATCAGGGAGGAGGAGCGTGTATGGCTACTTTTGACGAAGTGATTTCAAAGGCTAAGACCGTTGCAAAGACCGCGGGTAAAAAGACATCGGAATTGATTGAGATTACACGTCTGCGTCTGGATATCGCTGAGCAGGAGAGGGAAATGGCGTCCATTTTTGAAGGGCTGGGACGCCTGATTTACGATTCCAAAAAAACCGGGGAGGACCCATCGTCTCTGGTTGACGAGTGTGTCGCGAGCATTGACGAATGTCAGGCAAAAATCAACGAGTTGAAAAGGCAGATTGACGAATACAGGTACACTCTGCGCTGCAAGGAATGCGGCGCCCCCAACCCCGACGACGCCGCATACTGCAAGAAGTGCGGGACAAAGCTTGAATGATTGCGGTTGGGGCAGGGACTTTAACCCTTAACCGGACTGCGCTTGCCGCTTTGGCGCAAATACTAGATGAAAGGACACCGGATTCAACATGATACCTTACGAGCAGTATAAGCAGAGCGCCGACTATTTGCGCAAAATACTGCCCGATACGCCCGAAGTTGCCGTGGTGCTCGGCTCCGGGCTCGGAGGGCTGGCGGAACAGGTGGGGTCGAAAATCGCAATCCCCTATTCGGAGATACCCGGGTTTCCGCAGTGCACCGTCGAATCTCACGCGGGCCTGCTTGTTTTTGGAGAGTTTGGCGGCAGGAAAGTTTTGATGTTGTCGGGAAGGTTCCATATATACGAGGGTTATCCGCCCGAAACAGTCAGCTATTACGTCCGGGTGCTGTATCTGCTCGGCGTGAAAAAGCTAATCCTGACCAACGCGGCTGGAGCGGTGAACCAATCCTTCAGACCCGGCGATTTCATGCTGATTACCGACCACATCAAGTTTTATTCGGGCAGTTCCGCAGCCGGCAGCTTAATCCCGAAGTTCGGCAACCGCTTTTTTGATTTGTCGAGGGTTTATTCACCGCGGATGCGGGATATTGCCAAGGGTATAGCGAAGCAGAGAGGGATTACGCTGCGTGAAGGTGTTTACTTTTACATGCACGGCCCTGAATTTGAAACCCCGGCGGAAATCCGCGCCATCAGGGTTTTGGGCGGCGACGCTGTCGGCATGTCTACGGTGTTTGAGGCGGTTACCGCGGCGCAGTGCGGGATAGNNGCAGTGCGGGATAGAGGTTTTGGGGATATCGTGTATCACCAACATGGCCGCGGGAATTATACCGGACAGCGTTGTCAGCGACGCTGAAGTAACGGCTGCCGCTGCGGAGTTTTCGGAGCGGTTCTGCGATTTGATAAAGCCGGTTATCAGCGCGATTTGATTAGCCGGCGGGGGAATGAAAATGCTAATAACAAATGTTGATATAATCCGCGCCGACGGCACGGCGCAAAAAGATATGTCTGTTGCTGTAAAGGGCGGGCGCTTTGCATACATCGGCAAAGATATCCCGCCCGGCGAATGGGGAGAGGTGATTGACGGCGGGGGCAATATTCTTATTCCCGGCCTTGTCAACTCCCACACCCATGTTCCGATGACCCTTATGCGGGGGTACGGCGACGACATGCCGCTTGAAAGCTGGCTTTTTGACCGGATTTTCCCGTTTGAGGACAAGCTGTCCGCCGAAGACGTTTACTGGGGCAGCCTGCTCGGAATTGCGGAAATGCTCAGCAGCGGCACCACCTCTTTTTCGGATATGTATTTTCATTGCGGCAGTATTGCAAAAGCGGCGCTTGAAAGCGGGATTAAGTGCAATATCAGCCGCGGCGTTTCCTGTTTTGACGATACAAAGCGTTTTGTTGATTTACCCGCCTATGCCGAGATGGCAGAGCTTACAGGCGAGTTCCACAAACAGGGCGACGGCAGGATATTGATTGACGCCGCACCTCATTCCGAATATACAACCAGACCGGATATACTTGCCGACGTCGCGGATTTTGCGGCCGCCAACTCGTTGCGGGTGCAGGTACACCTTTCTGAGACGAGTAAAGAGCACCTTGAATGTGTCGGCAGGCACGGAAAAACTCCCGCGCAGGTCATGAAGGACAGCGGGCTGTTTGAGCTTCCGGTTACCGCGGCGCACTGCGTCTGGCTTACCGACAGCGATATTGAGCTGCTGGCCGAAAACGGCGTTACGGTTGCCCACTGCCCGCAGAGCAATCTTAAACTGGCAAGCGGGGTTGCGAGGGTTTCGCAGATGAAAAATGCGGGCGTGAAGGTGGCAATCGGCACCGATTCTGCGGCAAGCAACAACAATCTTGACATATTTGAGGAAATCCGCGCCGCCTCTCTACTCGCAAAGGGGGTTTCGCTTGACCCCTGCGCACTGCCGGCTCACGAGGTTTTTTACATGGCGACCAAAGCGGGCGCGGCGGCGCAGGGCAGGGAGGACTGCGGCGATATTGCGGAAGGGTACCGCGCCGATTTTGTGATGATGAATTCAAAAAGGATTTCGATGACTCCGGACCATAATCCGCTCTCGAATATTGTATACGCGGCAAGCGGGGCGGATGTTGAGATGACGGTGGTTGACGGGCGGGTCCTGTACCGCGGCGGGGAGTTTCTGACAATTGATGTCGAGCGGGTTTTATATCAGGTTAAGCGCTGTGTCCAATTACTGCTTGCCAAATAGCGCGGGTCTTATTATAATCTTTGCATAAAGGGTAGAGAGGATTGATAAGCTTGCCGCAAAGAAACAAACAAAGCTTCCTGCACGGCGCGCTAATTCTCTCGGCTGCTGCAATCTTGAATAAAATCGTCGGCGCATTGTTTTTCAAAATACCGCTCCAGAGGATAAACAATTCGGCTTACGGATATTTTGAAGCGGTGTACAACATATACATCCCGATATACATCGTATCCACCGCCGGTTTTCCGGTCGCTGTATCGCGCATGGTCTCACAGAGCCTTGCGCTGGGGCGTTACAGGGACATCAGGGCGATAAAAAGGGTTGTTAACCGGGTTTTCCTGTTGACAGGCAGCTGCGGCATGCTTGCGATGGTGATTGCCTCGTTTTTCTACCCCGACTATGTGGGCATGCCGAATATAAGGCTTACCATGCTGGTTATGGCCCCGTCGGTGTTTTTCTGCTGCATAGCGACCGCCTACCGCGGAATTTACGAAGGCTCAAGGAACATGATACCCACCGCGATTTCCCAAACCCTTGAGGCGATAGGAAAGCTATTATTCGGCCTTGCGCTTGCGGCGGGCGCGCTCCATTTGGGGCAGTGGCAGTTTGAACACGGTTTCAAAGTATTCGGGAAAACTGCCGAAACCGCGCAGCAGGCGCTGGATATCAGCCTTCCCTATATTGCCGCCGGCGGGATGGTAGGGGTTACTGCGGGCTCGTTTTTTTCGTTTTCTTATCTGTTGGCGCGTTACCGCAGGTTCGGCAGCGGCATTTCAAAACAGGAGCTGGAGAGTTCCCCGCCGCCTTATCCGGTGCGCTCGATATTCCGCATGCTGCTGAAAATCGCGTTCCCGATTGCAATCGGTACCCTTGCGACCGAACTTACCACCATGATTGACGTCGTCTCTTTGCAAAAAAGCCTTGCGGTGGTGTACGACAGGCACGGGGACATAATCAGGGAGATTTACAGCAGCGCGATTGCGCAGAGCAGGACCAACGACGTTTTAGCGTTTTTGACAGGCAACCGCGGGATTGCGATGACTTTTGTCAATCTGGTGCCGAATATTACCCTTACGTTTGGGATAAGCGCGCTGCCAGTGATAACCTCCGCGTGGGCGCTCAAGGATAAAAAACAGCTTAGAAAAATGGTTTCGACAGTGCTGCGGATTACCGTAATGGTTGCCCTGCCGGCGGGTCTCGGCTTGTCGGTGCTCGCAAAGCCGATTTTAAACCTGATATACGAGCCGCATAACGTGGTGGTTGCCGGGCCTCAGCTTCAGGTGCTCGGTTTGGCGGTGGTGTTTATATGCCTGGTCGCGCCCATTAACGCAATGCTTCAGGCAATTGGGCGGGCCGACGTACCGGCAAAAATCGTGCTGGTCGGAGGCGCGGTAAAGCTGGTTTTGAATGTGCTGCTTATTCAGAACCCGTATATCAATATCATGGGTTCCGCATACAGCACTTTTGCGTGTTATATCGTTATGGTGGTGTTAAGCCTTTACTCGCTATTTAAAGTAGTTAAAGCCAGAATTTACTGGAAGTCGGCGTTTTTAAAGCCGCTTATCGCCTCAATACTCTGTATTGCCGCAGCGTGGGCGGCAAACGGTCTGCTGGCGCGTGTTATCTCGGCAAAGCTTGCGGTTGTAATCGCGATTGCGGCCGCGGTGATTGTGTATCTGCTGGCGCTGCTGTGGATTAAGGCTATAAAGCGCGAAGACGTTCTGATGCTGCCAAAAGGACAAAAAATTGCTCAAATACTTGAAAAATATGACTGGATAGGTTAATATAGACATTGATATAGCCAAATGCTGGCTTCGAAAGGCTGCCGGGGGTTGATTATTTCTTTGGAATTCACTCATAAAGAAACTTACGGGATTGACGATTTACTGGATATTATGCGGTTGCTTCGTTCACCCCAGGGCTGTCCGTGGGACAGGGAACAGACCCATCAGAGTATCCGTTCAAACCTGCTGGAAGAGGCCCATGAGGTAATCGAAGCCATAAACGCGGGCGACCCAATGCCTCTTTGCGAGGAACTCGGCGACCTTCTTATGCAGGTTGTGTTCCACTGTCAGATTGCTAAGGATAATAACGCCTTTGACTTTGACGACGTTGTGGACGGGATTTGCAAAAAGCTGATACTCCGCCATCCCCACGTGTTTTCGGACGCAGCGGTCAGCAATTCAAAAGAGGTTCTCGAAAACTGGGACAAGATAAAACGGGATTCAAAAGGGGCAAAATCCCAGGCCGATTTGCTGATGTCGGTGCCAAAATCACTTCCGGCGCTGATGAGGGCGGCGAAGGTGCAAAGCCGCGCGGCCAGAGTCGGATTTGACTGGCCGGAAGTTTCCGGCGCGCTGCAGGCGCTTAAAAGCGAGATTTCCGAGTTTGAACAGGCGATTGAAAGCGGAAACACCGAACGGATTGAAGACGAACTGGGCGACGTGCTGTTCTCGGTTGTGAATGTTTCCCGCTTTGTCGGCTGTGATGCGGAACAGTCTTTAACCCACGCGTGCGATAAGTTTATCAGAAGGTTTGCAAAAGTCGAGATGTTGGCGGAACAAAACGGCATTGACATGCAAAAAGCGGACATTGATGAGCTGGACCAGCTTTGGAACGCCGCCAAATCCGCATCCGGCGACGGGGAGAGAGCATAATTAAATCCATGCGCGGTTTATCCCGCTGGTATATAAAATCTATGGAGGTAAAAGTATGAACAAAGTCGAATTGGTAGCTGAAGTAGCACAGAAATCCGGTCTTACCAAAAAAGATGCTGAGAAAGCGGTCTCCGCAGTCCTCGACACTATCGTGAAATCTGTTGCTTCCGGCGACAAAGTTCAGCTGGTTGGCTTCGGGACATTCGAGACCCGCTTCCGTCAGCAGAGGACCGGCCGCAACCCGCGTACCAAGGAAACCATCATCATTCCTGCTTCTAAACAGCCTGTCTTTAAGGCCGGCAAGGCTTTCAAAGACGCGGTGGCCAAGTAATAACAGTCAAAAGAAAGAAGCCGCCCCTTTGGGCGGCTTCTCCAGTTAGAGACACATTTTCGTGCCGGAAGGGGTTTTTTCATAATGCGGCTTGATAAATACCTTAAAATTTCCCGCCTGATTAAAAGGCGCACGGTGGCAAACGAGGCGTGCGACGCGGGCAGGGTGCTGGTCAACGAGCAGCAGGTGCGCGCCTCATATCAGGTAAAGCCCGGCGATATCATCGAAATCAATATGGGTACCCGCGCGGTGCGGGTCGAGGTTTTGTCGGTTCAGGAGAATGTCGGGAAGAATGACGCCCCGCTGTTATACAGGCTTTTGAGATAAATTCGTTTTCCGGTTATATCGGCGCCGGTTACCACATAGAATTGGAATAAAGCATTCTCTGATTGCGGTGCGGTTTGTGCTGCGGTATGGCATGTCCGCGGCATGGACATGGAAAGCACTCGCCTTGTGCTAATAATACAAGGCGAGCGCTTTCTTAACTGTTTTGTCAAACCTTTATGGAAGGGTGGCGCCTATGCCGGAGCAGAGGGCTGTCCAGATGCCCCATCATCTGATTTTGGAGGACCGCCGCGCGTTGACGGTTTCGGGAGTGTCGGATATCGACAGTTTTGACGATATGTCGGTGGTGATATTTACCGATTTCGGGGAGCTTACGGTAAAAGGGGAAGGACTGCATATCAACAAGCTCAATATTGAAACTGGTGAACTCACCCTTTCGGGTCAGATAAACTCGATGGAATACTCGGAGACACAGGTAAAGGCCGGCGGGTTTTTCGGCCGCCTGTTCAAGTAGGGGAATTCACGTGGAAATCACCTTGCAAGAGCAAATGCACCAGTTATTCCTGTCGTGCGGGATGGGCTTTGTGCTGGGGTTGTGGTACGAATTGTTCAGAATTCCCC
The DNA here is from genome assembly GCA_001513365.1 of Clostridiales bacterium DTU033. GTDB lineage: Bacteria > Bacillota > Clostridia > Oscillospirales > Acutalibacteraceae > Avimonas. The sequence goes on from LFTH01000071.1 coordinate 21,480, forward strand.
GGCTGATATTGAATTCAGGGCGGCGCGCCGTTTTTTTTCAGGATTTGCTGTTTTTCCTGACCGCCGCCGTGCTGACTTTTCTGTTTTCGCTTGCCGTGATGGACGGCAGGCTCAGGTTTTACCTGTTTTTAGGCGAGGCCATCGGTTTTGCCTCGTATTACCGCACAGTCGGCCGGCTTTCGGTGCGGTTTACAAAAACTGTAACAGGTGTTATAATCAGCATATGGAAAAAAATATGGGAGATTATTCTGTTTTTGCTGCGGCTGTTATATAACCCGATAAAACGGCTGTTTGGCAGATTTAATGAGATATTTCAAAAAACTGTGAATAATATTGCGTCATTTTTCAAAAAACGCTTGAAAGATACACCTTCCGTATTGTATAATCAAGAAAGAGTGGCTGATACTGCAACGGGCACCCGGCCCCGAGCTTTACATAAAAAGGGGTAGAGTACCAAATGAGGGCAGCTGTAAAGAAAAGGAAGAAAAAAAGCATTTTCCTCCGCGTCGCTCTTGCCGCCTTTTCGGTTTATGTCATAATTATGCTGATACAGCTGCAGCTTGAAATCAACAACCGTCAGAAGAAAATCGCGGAGCTAAACACCCTCGCCGAACAGTTGTCCAGAGAAATTGAGGAACTGGAGCATAAAAACGAGAATTACGAGGACTATCTTGAAGAAAAAGCGCGCGAGAATATGGCCCGTCAGGGCGAAACAATATATATAGGAAACTGATTTATTAGGAGGAAAAAATTCATCTATGCGGCTTGAAGTTGGAGCGGTTGTGGAGGGCAAAATTACCGGAATTACCAGGTTCGGTGTGTTTGTCGAGCTTCCCGGCGGCAAAACCGGTATGGTTCACATTTCCGAGGTTGCGCCGACTTTTGTAAAAGAAATCCGCGACTATGTTACGGAAAACCAAACGGTCAGGGTGAAAATCCTGTCAATAGGGAAGGACGGTAAGGTAAGCCTTTCAATCAAGCAGGCGATGGAGCCAAAGAATGAGCGTCAGCGCGGCTCTTCTTCCGGCAGGCCGGGCAGCTTTGAATGGCAGACCAACCGTAGCGAGTCCTCCAGCTTTGAGGAAATGCTTCTTAATTTTAAAAGGGCAAGCGACGAAAAAATGCTGGATTTGAAAAGGTCGCTTGACGGCAAATACGGCGGGTTTTCGCGACGCGGTTCACGGTAATCATAATCAGGGGCGGGGCAATGCTCTGTCCCTTTTCTTTGATAAATACTGATATTACGGGGAAGGCTTATGGTTATTTATAACGCAAGGATAATGCCGATTGACCGACCGGTTATCGAAAACGGGTATGTCAGGATTGAAAACGGGATTATAGCCGAACTGGGCGCCGCGCCGTATACCGGCGCAGACGAGGATATATTCGACGCCGGCGGCGGGGTTCTGCTGCCGGGTTTTGTGGACGCGCACACCCATCTTGGGATGTGGGAGGACGGCCTCGGATTTGAAGGGGAGGATGGCAACGAGGACACCGACCCCGCGACCCCGCACCTGCGCGCGGTAGACGCGGTCAATCCCTTTGACCGCTGTTTTAAGGAAGCGCTTGAGGCCGGTATAACCACCGTAATCACCGGCCCGGGCAGCTCAAACCCGATAGGCGGGCAGATGTGCGCGATGAAAACCTGCGGGCGACGTTTGGAGGATATGGTAATCAGGGCGCCAATCGCAGTAAAAATGGCGCTTGGTGAAAACCCTAAAACGGTGTACCACTCCAAAAATCAGGCGCCGGTTACCCGTATGGCGACCGCCGCGATAATCCGCGAACAGCTGTCTCTTGCGAAAAGGTATGACCAGGACTGGCAAAACTCCAAAGCAGGCAAATGCGACCCGCCAGAGCTTGATATAAAATGCGAAGCGCTGTTGCCGGTTATCAAAGGGGAACTGCCGGTGCATTTCCACGCGCACAGGCTGGACGATATTTTCACCGCAGTGCGGATTGCAAATGAGTATAATCTTAAATTTGTCATCATACACGGGACTCAGGGCCATCTTGCGGCTGATTTGCTCGCGGACGAGCGGATACGCCTGCTTTGCGGCCCGCTAATCTGCGACCGCTCAAAACCCGAACTGCGGGATTTGACCCCGTCGGGCCTTTCGGTGCTGCACAATGCGGGGATAGAATTTGCGATTGTGTCCGACCATCCGGTGGTTCCGACGCAGTATTTGGCGCTATGCGCGTACATAGCGGTCAGGGAAGGGCTGCCGTACGAGCAGGCTCTAAAGGCGATGACCCTGTCTCCCGCGCGGATATGCGGTATTGACGACAGGGTCGGCTCAATCACCCCCGGAAAGGACGCGGATTTGGCGCTGTTTTTCTGCGACCCGTTGATTTCAAAACCGACCGCTGTCTTTTGCAAAGGGCAGCGGGCGGTCTGAGCGCCCGGCAGAAAGGATGTCCAAATGAGGGAAATATCTGCAAAACAAATTGAACAGGCCGTCAGCAAACTCTGTATCAAGGCAAATATTTTCATTCCCAACGACATAAAGGACGCAGTTGAAAAAGCGGCAAAGGATGAAAACAAGCTGCTTGCCAGAGAAATCCTGCAGGATATGACCGAGAACATGGCGGCAGCTGAACGGCTTTCCCTGCCCGTCTGTCAGGACACCGGGATGGCAGTGGTTTTTGCCGAAATCGGGCAGGACGTCCGTATAACAGGCGGGTTGTTTGAAGACGCGGTCAACAGAGGGGTCGCAAAAGGCTATAAGGAAGGGCTTTTGCGGTGCTCGGTGGTCGCCGACCCGCTGCGGCGCGCCAATACCGGCGACAACACTCCGGCAGTAATCCACACGTCGTTAATCGCGGGCGACAGGATACGGCTGACCGTTGCGCCAAAAGGGTTCGGCAGCGAGAATATGAGCAGAATCCGGATGTTCACGCCCTCCGCAAAGTATGAGGATATCATCGGTTTTATCTGCGAGACGGCCGAGCTTGCGGGAGGCAACGCCTGCCCGCCGTTCGTGCTGGGAGTCGGGATAGGCGGAAACTTTGAAATGTGCGCCATCCTGTCAAAAAAAGCGCTCTGCCGCCCGCTGAACGTCAAAAACAGCGATTCCTACTACGCGGAAATGGAAGCAAAAGCGCTTAAAGCGGTAAACGAACTTGATATAGGCCCGCAGGGGTTTGGGGGCAACCCCACCGCAATCGGGGTGAATATTGAGGTGTTTCCGACTCACATAGCGGGGCTGCCGGTCGCGGTCAACGTTGGCTGCCATGTAACCCGGCATGCCAGCTGCGTATTATAAGTATTTAAGAAAAGTTAATTAATTCGTCAATAATTCGTCTTCCTTTTTTAGCTATCCTTTGTTATAATTTAATTGAGATATATTCCCGGCGGCCGGACAGTTTGCCAATGTTTTGTTCACAATCCGCTGCGGATATATCAATAAACCCCCGCAACGGGAAAAAGACGGGAGTTGGAAACATGAGGGTAGCCATTACAGGAAGAAAAGTCCGCATTACCGATTCTTTGTCGGAGAGGATTGAAAAAAAGCTCTCGAAGCTTGACAAGTTCTTTGAATCCGACGCTCTGGCTGAGATTACCATCACCAAAGAGCGCAGCATGAACAGGGTGGAAATCACCATCCGCAACGGCGGCCTAATTTTCCGGGCGGAGGACGTCGCCGCAGACCCGAACGAGGCTGTGGACAAACTGGTAGACGTGCTGTTCCGCCAGATAAGGCGCAACAAGACCAGGTTGGAAAAAAGACTGCGGAAAGATGCGTTTGCGGAAATCAATTCCCTCCTGCCGCAGGAACAGGAAGAACCTGAGCAGAAGTACAGAGTAGTCAAATCCAAAAAATTCCCGGTAAAGCCGATGGACGTTGAAGAGGCCATTCTGCAAATGGTGTTGCTTGACCATAAGTTTTTCATGTTCAGGAATATTGAAACCAACGAAATCAATGTGGTATACTGCAGGAAGGACGGAAACTACGGTCTTCTAGAGCCAAATGAATAACATTTCAAATAGATTGAGCTGGAGCCGCTGGTTCAGCGGCTCTTCTCTTAATCGCAGGTTTTTACAGCGGTTTGGGAGCTTCGGTTGCGCCTGCGTTATCACCGATTTTGCATTCGGAAGTTTTGAGGGGTAGAAAAGTGTATGAAACATATTTTTATTTTAAATCCGGCGGCCGGAAAACACAAAAAGGCTCTCGATTTAATCCCGCATATTGAGGAATATTTTCAAAAAAACCCCGGCGATTATGAATACTACATTACCAAAGGCCCGAATGACGCCGAGCGCGCGGCAAGGTCCTTTTCCGAAGGGAATTCGCCGGTGCGCCTGTACGCCTGCGGCGGGGACGGCACCCTCGCCGAGGTTCTGGACGGCTCATTCGGGCGCGATAATGTTGAAATCGGTTTTTTTCCCTGCGGCTCGGCTAACGACTACATCAAAAGCATGGACGCCGGCCTTGATTTCAGCTCTGTAAAGGCGCAGGTGGCCGGTACGCCGGTTTCTGTAGACGTAATTGACTGCAACGGCCGCAAATCCCTTAACATTTGCTGTATAGGACTGGACGCGGACGTAGCTGACAAAATGGCTGATTTTAAAAGATATCCGCTGGCAACCGGCCCGATGGCGTATAACCTCGCGCTGGCATATATGTTTTTTCATAAGCTTGGGAAAAAGCTTAACATCAGGATTGAAACCGGCGGCGAGACCCTTGATTTCAGCGGCGAATACATTTTGACGCTGGCGGCAAACGGCCAGTATTACGGCGGCGGTTACAGAGGCGCGCCGCAGGCGGTTTTTGACGACGGGCTGCTGGATATCGTGCTGATTGACACCGTGAGCCGGCTGAAAATCCTGAATTTCGTAAGCAGGTATAAGCGGGGCGAGCATTTGGACCTGCCGTTTGTGCACGTTTTCAAAGGTAACAAAATGACGGTGGTTTCCGACAAGCCGGTCGTTATTTGCGCCGACGGGGAGTGCTTTTCGGACAGGGAGATAACGTTTGAAATCCTGCCGTTGTCCGCAAAATTCGTGCTGCCGCGTATAATTGTTAATTAATTGTGAAATTTTAAAATCACCCTTGATTTTTCCAATTAAAAGATTAAAATAAGTAATTAGGTTAGCACTCATGCGTATAGAGTGCTAAAATTATCAATATAATCATCGAGGAGGAAATAGTATGACGATTAAGCCACTTGCAGACAGAGTTGTGCTGAAAATGGTCGAAGCCGACGAGACCACAAAGAGCGGAATTATCCTTACCGGCTCTGCTAAGGAAAAACCGCAGGTAGCCGAGGTTGTCGCGGTCGGGCCCGGCGGGAATGTCGACGGCAAGGAGATTAAGATGTATGTAAAAGTCGGCGACAAGGTGCTCACCAGCAAGTATTCCGGCACCGAGGTAAAACTGGACGGTCAGGAATACACCATTGTGCGTCAGAGCGATATTCTGGCGGTTGTGGAGTAATTTAGGTATCATTCACTTTTGATTTTATGATAGTAGGAGGAGTATTGGACTATGGCGAAAAAGATTCTCTATGGAGAAGATGCCCGCAAGGCTCTTCAGACCGGCATTAATAAGCTGGCCGATACGGTCAGGATTACACTCGGCCCGCGCGGGCGCAACGTGGTTCTTGACAAAAAATTTGGTGCTCCGGTCATCACAAATGACGGGGTAACCATTGCAAAGGAAATCGAGCTGGAAGACGAATTTGAAAACATGGGCGCGCAGTTGGTCAAGGAAGTTTCCACAAAGACAAACGACGTAGCCGGCGACGGTACCACCACCGCGACCCTGCTTGCGCAGGCGCTGGTACGCGAGGGCATGAAGAACGTCGCGGCAGGCGCCGACCCGATGAGCTTAAAACGCGGTATCGAAGCCGCGGTTGAGGCGACAGTGGAATCGGTTGTAGCCAATTCCAAAAAAATCAGCGGCACCGAGGACATCGCACGGGTCGCGACCATCTCGGCGGATGACGCGACAATCGGCAGGTTGATTGCCGAAGCGATGGAAAAGGTATCGGCGGACGGCGTTATTACTGTTGAGGAGTCCAAAACTGCGGAGACCTATTCGGAAATCGTCGAAGGAATGCAGTTTGACCGTGGATATATCACGCCCTACATGGTAACCGATACCGAAAAGATGGAAGCGGTGATTGACGACGCGTATATCCTGATTACCGACAGGAAAATCTCGAATGTTCAGGATATCCTCCCGCTGCTTGAGCAGATTGTTCAGTCCGGCAAGAAGCTGGTCATCATTGCCGAAGATGTCGAGGGCGAGGTTCTCTCCACCCTGATTGTCAACAAACTGCGCGGCACTTTCACCTGCGTCGCGGTAAAAGCTCCTGGCTTTGGAGACCGCCGCAAGGAAATGCTCCGCGACATCGCGGTTCTCACCGGCGGCGAGGTTATTTCCGAGGAGCTGGGCCTTGAGCTTAAGGAAACCACCATCGATATGCTCGGACGCGCCCGTCAGGTCAAGGTGCAGAAGGAAAACACCATTATTGTTGACGGCGCCGGCAATCCCGACGATATCAAAGCCAGGATTGCCCAAATCCGCAACCAGATTGAGGTTACCACATCCGACTTTGACCGCGAGAAGCTGCAGGAGCGCCTTGCCAAGCTCTCAGGCGGCGTAGCCGTTATCAAAGTCGGGGCTGCAACCGAGGTGGAGATGAAAGAGAAGAAAATGCGGATTGAAGACGCGCTTTCAGCCACCAAGGCCGCGGTTGAGGAAGGGATTGTGCCCGGCGGCGGCGTAGCCTTTATCAATGCGATTGATGACCTGATGAAGCTGCTCGACCAGAAAACGGGCGACGAGAGAACCGGCGTCCAGATTGTCATCAAGGCTATCGAGGAGCCGATACGCCAGATTGCCGCGAACGCCGGTCTTGAAGGAAGCGTAATCATTGATAAAATCAGGGCTTCCAACAAGAAAGGCTACGGCTTTGACTTCGCGAAAGAAGAGTATGTCGATATGATAAACGCCGGTATCGTGGACCCGACCAAGGTTACACGTTCGGCGCTGCAGAACGCCGCTTCGGTTGCCGCGATGGTGCTGACCACCGAGTCGCTGGTAGCCGATATAAAAGAGCCGCCTGCGGCGACCGGCGGACAACCCGGCAATATGGACATGTATTAATATCAAAGGCTTTGTGCTCACGGCCGGCAGATTTGCCGGCCGTTTCCTTTTTGTAAAATCCCGGTTTTCCGCGCGCGGGGGGCATCAGGATTCGTAAAAGGGAAAATATACAAAATATCATTTGTTTGACAATCAGTAACACCAAAACTTCACAAAAATGTTTACAATACTTGAAATTGACTTGTTTTTGAAATAGAATATTCATAGAGATTTATCGCTTTAATCTTTTATGAGGTGCAGCATGGTAAACGTTTTGTTTTGCCGTCTTTCACACATACTCTTTTGCGACAAAGACAAGGGCAAAAACGGGTTCAGTGCCTTTTTATATCCAAATCTTGCGGTATAGCGGCTGCGGAGCATTTGTGTCTGCAGCCTTAAATTTTATGCCTTGATTGGCGTTAAGGGGTATCAATAATGAGTCAAAACCTTAAAGTCGCGGTAGTCATGGGAAGCGACAGCGATTTAAGCGTGGTTTCCAAAGCGATTGACAGGCTGAAAAGCTTCGGGGTAACAGTAAAGGCGCATATCATCTCGGCGCACCGCACCCCGGAAAGGGCGGTCGATTTTGCCAAAAGCGCGGAGGAAAACGGGTTTGGGGTGATTATCGCGGCCGCGGGCAAAGCCGCCCACCTTGCCGGTGTCCTTGCCGCCCACACCACCCTGCCGGTGATAGGGATACCGATAAAATCGTCCGCTCTCGACGGGCTTGACTCGCTGCTGTCCACTGTGCAGATGCCACCCGGCGTCCCCGTCGCAACAGTCGCTATTGACGGGGCGGAAAACGCCGCGATACTGGCGGTGCAGATACTGGCGCTGAACAACCCTGGTTTAAAGGCAAAGCTCGCCGAAATGAAGCGACAGATGAAAGACGCAGTAACAAAAAAGGATTTGGAGCTGGAAAGTTCTCTGTAAACTCAATCAATTGGAGGTCAAAGGATGAGAAAGCTAAAAATGCTGTATGAGGGCAAGGCGAAAAAAGTGTTTGAGACCGACAGCCCGGATTTGTTGATTGTCGAATACAAGGACGACGCGACCGCGTTCGACGGCAAAAAGAAAGGCACCATCGCCAATAAGGGCGTGGTCAACAACCGCATGACCAACATTCTAATGCAGTTGTTGGAAAAAGAGGGAATACCCACCCATTACGTCAAGGAGATTTCCGACAGGGAAACGGTTGTGAAAAAGGTTTCAATCATTCCTTTGGAGGTTATTGTTCGCAACATAGCGGCCGGCTCGTTTTCCAAAAGGTTCGGGGTTGAAGAGGGTACCCCTCTCAAACAGCCTTCGCTTGAGTACAGCTATAAAAACGACACGCTAGGCGACCCGATGATAAACGACTATCACATCCTCGCGCTCGGCCTTGCCACCAAAGACGAGCTGGGCACTGTTTCGGAATATGCGTTTAAAATCAACGATATTCTTAAATCACACTTTCTTAAACTCAATATCCAGCTTGTGGATTTCAAGCTGGAATTCGGCAAAACCACGGACGGCGACATTGTGCTTGCCGACGAGATTTCCCCCGATACCTGCCGTTTCTGGGACGTCAGTACCGGCGAAAAGCTGGACAAGGACCGTTTCCGCAGGGATTTGGGCGGAGAGTCCGAAGCGTACCGCGAGGTTTTCCGCCGTTTGACCGGACAATCCCTTTGATTGTTAAGTTTTTCAGGTTATGTCAATGTCTTTGGCAAAGAAAGGCTCTGATATTTAATGTTTGACAAAATTCGCGAAGAATGTGGAGTTTTCGGGATTTTCGACCCGGTTATCAGCAATGTTGCCCGCTCGACCTACCTTGCCTTATACGCAATTCAGCACAGGGGGCAGGAGAGCTGCGGGATTGCCGTAAACGAGGACGGGGTTTTCCGCTCACACCGCGCGGCGGGTCTTGTGCCCGAAGTCTTCGATGCGGAAACCCTTGAAAAGCTGGGCAAGGGGAATATGGCGGTTGGGCATGTCCGGTATCTGCCGGCAAAAAACTTCAGCATTGACGAAATTCAGCCGCTGGTGGTACACCATGTCAAGGGCTCGATGGCGATTGCGTACAACGGGAATATTATGAACGCCAGTCAGCTTCGGCGCCAGTACGAGCTTGAGGGCGCGATATTCCACGGGGAAAGCGACAGCGAGGTGATTGCATACGCGATTACCAAAGCCCGCTTGCAGACCGATACGATTGAAGAAGCGGTTGAAAAGGCGATGACCGTTTTGCAGGGTGCTTTTTCGATTGTGATAATGACGTCCCAAGAGCTGATTGCGGTGCGCGACCCGTACGGGTTCAGGCCGCTGTGCATGGGAAAGACGCACGACGGCGCCGCCGTGTTTGCTTCCGAAAGCTGCGCGCTTGACAGTATCAACGCCGATTTTGTCAGGGATGTTGACCCCGGCGAAATCGTTGTGGTGTCGGAGCAGGGGATAAACCCAATCAGGACTCACTGCGGCAAAAAGGGCAGGCTGTGTATTTTTGAGTTCGTTTATTTTGCCCGCCCCGACAGTGTGATTGAACAGGCGAGCGTCTACGAGGCGAGGCTGCGCGCCGGCGCTTTTCTGGCGCTGGAACACCCTGTTCAGGCGGATGTGGTTATCGGCGTTCCCGACTCCGGCCTTGACGCCGCGCTCGGTTATGCCCGGCAGTCCGGAATACCATACGGCGTCGGCTTTATTAAAAACCGGTATGTCGGTCGCAGCTTTATCCAGCCGTCCCAGGGCCAGCGCGAAGAAGCGGTTAAGGTAAAGCTGAATGTTGTGCGCTCTGTTGTGGAAGGCAAGCGGGTGGTTTTGATAGACGACTCGATAGTCCGGGGCACGACCAGCGCGAGGATTGTCAGACTGCTCAGGGAATCGGGGGCGACCGAGGTACACATGCTCGTTTCGTCGCCACCGTTCAGGTTCCCGTGCTATTTCGGTACCGACATCAAAAGTCAGGATAAGCTGATAGCGCACCGGTACAGCTCGGTTGACGAGATTGCCGGCCAGATAGGTGTTGACAGCCTTGGATATTTAAGCGTGGAAAATGTCAAAAAGATTGCAAAAAACGCAAGGTGCGGTTTCTGCGACGGCTGTTTTACTGGCCGATACCCGGTAAAAGTTCCGGACAGTTTCCAAGACAACGGATTGTTTGAATAAAGCATATCAAAAACATTGGGAGGGGCTTTTTCCGAATGAACAGCGTAAATCAGAGCTATGCGGCCGCCGGAGTTGACGTTACCGCCGGATACAAGGCGGTTAAATTGATGAAAAAACATATCGCCCGCACTGAAATCCCCGGCGTTTTATCCGGGATTGGCGGATTTTCCGGCTGTTTTGAGCCCGATTTAAAGGGTATGGACAGGCCGGTGCTGGTGTCGGGGACAGACGGAGTCGGGACAAAGCTGAAGCTCGCCTTTTTGATGGACAAGCACGACACTGTCGGCATTGACTGCGTTGCGATGTGCGTGAACGACGTATTATGCTGCGGCGCCAAGCCGCTGTTTTTCCTCGACTACATTGCGTGCGGCAAAAACTTCCCCGAAAAAATCGCCTCGATTGTATCCGGAATCGCCGAGGGCTGCGTTCAGGCGGGCTGCGCTCTAATCGGCGGCGAAACCGCCGAAATGCCCGGCTTTTACCCCGATGACGAGTATGATTTGGCGGGGTTCTGCGTTGGGGTTGTTGATTACGGGAAAATTATAAACGGCAGCAGGGTAGCGGCCGGAGACGCGCTTATCGGGGTCGCGTCCAGCGGGGTGCATTCCAACGGGTTTTCCCTGATACGAAAAATATTCGGCGTTACCGAGCAGAAGCTGTCCGTTTATATTGACGACCTGGGCTGCACGTTGGGGGAAGCGCTGCTTACTCCGACCAAAATATATGTTAAGCCGGTACAAAAGCTGACAGACAAAATCGAGGTGCACGGCATTGCCCATATCACGGGCGGCGGGTTTTACGAGAATATACCGCGAATTCTTCCGGACGGGTTGCGGGCGGTAATCGAGCGCAAATCCATTCCAGACCTTCCGATATTCAGGCTGATTAGACAGATGGGCGGGCTGCAGGAAGAGGAGATGTTTGGCGTTTTCAACATGGGAGTGGGGCTGTGTATTGCCGTTTCGTCGGATATGGCGGACCGGGCTGTCCGGATTTTGAATGAGTCAGGTGAAAACGCGGTAATCATCGGCCGGGTGGAAGCCGGCGAAAAGGGTGTTGAAATATGCTGAATATTGTTGTGCTGGTGTCCGGAGGGGGTACAAACCTTCAGGCGCTGCTGGACGCCGAGGACGCGGAGAAAATCAAAAACGGGAGGATTATCCATGTGATTTCTTCCTCGCGGCAGGCGTACGCGCTTGAAAGAGCGCGCAGCCGCGGGATTAGTACGACAGTATTGGAGCGCGGTGAATTCGGCTCCTCCGCGGAATTTGACGCGGAATTGTTAAAGGTGCTTGAAAGCTGTCAGGCAGATTTGATAGTGCTGGCGGGCTTTTTGTGCATTCTTGGCGAAGAAGTAATCGAGCGGTACCGCAACCGCATTATCAACGTGCACCCTTCGCTTATCCCAGCGTTCTGCGGCAAGGGATATTACGGACTGCGTGTTCATCAGGCTGTTCTTTCATACGGAGTCAAAATAACAGGCGCAACCGTCCATTTTGTGAACGAAATTCCCGACGGGGGCGCCATCATACTTCAAAAGGCCGTTCCGGTATATAAGGACGACACCCCCGAAACCCTGCAGCTTCGGGTGATGAAGGCGGAATGGGAGCTGCTGCCGCGCGCGGTATCGCTGTTCTGCGAAAACAAAATCAGGATAGAGGAAAATATTGCGGTAATTGATGAGTAAGTTTAAGGAGGATTTTAAATGCAGGCTCGCAGTTTGGCAAAGGAGCTTAGTTCGACATCCTACCCCGGACGGGGGATAATACTCGGTAAAAGCGCGGACGGGAAGTGTTTTGCGGTCGGGTATTTCATCATGGGGCGCAGTCAAAACAGCCGCAACCGCATTTTTGTGCCCACCCCGGACGGAATAGTTACAAAAGCCTTTGACGAGAGCAAAATGGTTGACCCTTCGCTGATTATCTATCCTCCGGTGAAAACCCTGAACGGTCTGACCATTGTCTCAAATGGCGACCAGACAAATACAATTTATGAGTTTTTAAAAGCCGGCAAGACCTTTGAGGAAGCGCTGAAAACCCGCACTTTTGAGCCGGACGCCCCGAACTACACACCGCGGATTTCCGGCATCGTGGACCCCAAAAATGACCGGATACTGCTTTCGATTATCAAAACCGACGGCGGCGACCCGACGACCACCCTGCGCTTCTTTTACGAATACAATTCCGTTCAGAACGGGACGGGGTATTACATACACACCTATAATCGCGACGGCAGCCCTCTGCCTTCGTTTGAGGGCGACCCTGTAAAGGTTATGATTGGGAATGATATAACCAGCTTTACCGAGGAAATATGGGGCAGTCTTGACAGCGACAATAAAATATCGCTGTTTACCTGTTTTATTCCGCTTGAAACAGGCAATACCGAAACGCGGATTATCAACAAAAATGTGTAAAGGGGAATAGCTTTATGCCAAACGAAATATCTCTGAAGTACGGCTGCAACCCGAACCAGAAGCCGTCCCGGATTTTCCTAAAAAGCGGCGGCGCGCTGCCGGTCGAGATTTTGAACGGCAATCCGGGCTACATAAACTTTCTGGACGCGTTCAACAGCTGGCAGCTTGTGAAAGAGCTGAAGGAGGCCACCGGATACCCCGCGGCGGCGTCGTTCAAGCACGTCAGCCCCGCCGGCGCGGCATTGGGCCTGCCGCTTGATGCGACACTGAGAAAGATTTATTTTGTGGATGACCTTGAGCTTTCGCCCATCGCCTGCGCCTATGCCCGCGCAAGGGGGGCTGACAGGATGTCCTCCTACGGCGACTGGGTCGCCCTGTCGGACACCTGCGACAGGCAGACCGCTGCCCTCCTTGCAAGGGAGGTCAGCGACGGCATAATCGCTCCCGGCTACACCGACGAGGCGCTTGAGATACTGAAATCCAAGCGCGGCGGAAGATATAATGTGGTCAAAATAGATAATGACTATACCCCAAGTCCGATTGAGCAGAGGGATGTTTTCGGGATTACCTTTGAGCAGGGCAGGAACGACGCCAGGATTGACGAATCTGCGCTGCAGAATATCGTAACCGAAAACAGGGATTTGCCTCAGTCCGCCAGGCGGGATTTAATCATTGCGCTGATAACCCTTAAATACACCCAGTCCAATTCGGTGTGCTTTGCGAAAGACGGACAGGTGATAGGGGTAGGAGCCGGCCAGCAGAGCCGTATTCACTGTACCCGGCTTGCGGCGGGCAAGGCCGACAACTGGTATCTTCGCCAGCACCCGCGCGTGCTGTCCCTGCCTTTTAAGAGCGATATCCGCCGCCCCGACAGAGATAACACAATAGATGTGTATATCTCCGAATACTGGTTGGACGTCCTGAAAGACGGGGTTTGGGAAAACTTCTTTACTTCGAAGCCGGCCCCGCTGACGCCGGAGGAAAAAAGGGAGTGGCTTATGGGTTTAAGCGGCGTGTCGCTTGCGTCCGACGCTTTTTTCCCGTTCGGCGACAACATTGAGCGGGCGCATAAGACCGGCGTGAAATACATTGCCCAGCCCGGTGGCTCAATCCGCGACGACAACGTGATAGAGACCTGCAACAAATATGGAATGGTAATGGCCTTTACAGGTATCAGGCTGTTCCACCATTAAGTTTTTAAATATCGAAAGGCTGTTGTTAATGGATATTCTGGTGGTTGGAGGCGGAGGGCGCGAGCACGCGATAATCCGCAAGCTGAAAGAAAGCCAATACTGCGGAAAACTATATTGCGCGCCCGGCAACGGGGGGATTTCCTGCGACGCGCAATGCTTTGATGTCAAAGCCGATGATATTGACGGAATGGTGGCTCTGGCAAAGGAATTGAAAGTGGATTTGGTTTTTGTCGCGCCGGACGACCCCCTTTCGGCCGGCATGGTTGACGCCATGGAAAAAGAGGGGATAGCCGCGTTCGGCCCCAGGGCAAACGCCGCTGTAATCGAGGGCAGCAAGGTGTTTGCCAAGCGGCTAATGAAAAAATACAACATCCCGACCGCAGACTATGAGGTGTTCGACAAACCCGAAGAAGCGCTGAGGTATATCCGGCGCCGCGGCCGCTATTCGGTGGTGGTCAAGGCTGACGGGCTTGCCCTCGGCAAAGGGGTGTCGCTGTGTGGCGATTATTATGAGGCTAAGGCCGCGGTAAAGAATATTATGGTTGACAGGGTGTTCGGGAAATCCGGCGACCGGGTTGTAATCGAGGAGTTTTTGACCGGCCCGGAAGTGTCGGTTCTCGCGTTTACTGACGGGAAAACCATATACCCGATGGTTTCATCGATGGACCACAAGCGAGTGTTTGACGGCAATCTGGGGCCGAACACCGGCGGAATGGGCGCGATAAGCCCCAACCCTTACTACGACGCGAAAACCGCCGAATTCTGTATGGAGAAGATTTTCGTCCCCACGATTGAAGCGATGAGGGCAGAAGGGCGCCCGTTCAAGGGCTGCCTTTACTTCGGGCTGATGATAACTGCCGACGGGCCAAAGGTGATTGAGTACAACAGCCGGTTTGGGGACCCCGAAACTCAAGTGGTGCTGCCGCTGCTGAAAACCGATTTTATTGAAATAATCACCGCGATAATAGAGGAGAGGCTGGACGAAATCTCTGTCGAATGGTCTGATGAAGCCTGCGCCTGCGTTGTGCTGGCCTCCGGCGGGTATCCGGGCGAGTATAAAAAAGGCAAGAAGATAGAGGGCCTCGACGCCGGCGGGCAGGTGAAAGGCGCGGTTGTATATCACGCGGGCACCAGACTGGTTGACGGCGAGTTTTATACAAACGGGGGGCGGGTGCTCGGTGTAACCGCAAAAGCCGATACTCTGGATACTGCCGTAGACAGGGCGTATAAAGCTGTACACAGGATTGATTTTGACGACCTTCATTACAGGCGGGATATCGGCAAAATCCCGGTTTGACAACAGGACGATAATCCTGTTTTTGTGTCAAACATCTCCCTGACAGCATAGCTTGTCAAGGGAGGTGAATTGGAAT
Source organism: Clostridiales bacterium DTU033 (assembly GCA_001513365.1). Lineage (GTDB taxonomy): Bacteria > Bacillota > Clostridia > Oscillospirales > Acutalibacteraceae > Avimonas. Next base: position 36,697 of record LFTH01000071.1, read on the forward strand.
GTGTCTGGAAGCGCTCGCCGTTGCGGCAGCCGCGGGCTGCTGCGGGGATTTCCGCAGGCGCCGTTCAAGCAGGTTTGGCAGTCAGAGAAGGTTTGACGGCGGCTTTGGGTTTAACGGCAGGCAGGCAGACCCTGAATTGTTCAGGCGCGGGATTGCGCCCGCTATGAACATTCACCGCTGCACATGTTGCCCCTGTAAAAGGAAGGATGATTGCTGCAGCCCCTGCTGCGATTGACAAATCAAAGGGCCGTTCCTGCTGGAACGGCCC
>LFTH01000114.1 GCA_001513365.1 Clostridiales bacterium DTU033
TTACTTTTTGTTGTAAAGCTCGGCGAGGCGCAGCAGGTGCTGGTAGCGCGCAGCCGCGTCCTTTTCGGCCTGCGCGAACAGTTCCTCCGCGCGGTCGGGGAAGGTGCGCAGCAGCGAGCTGTAGCGCACTTCGCCGGTGATAAAGTCGCGGTAGGATTCGGTAGGCTCCTTGCTGTCGAGGCTGAACGGCTCCTCCTTGCGCGGGTCAAACCGGTAGAGGTGCCAGTATCCGGCCTGAACAGCCTTCTTTTCCTCCTGCTGGGCGTTGCCCATGCCGCCCTTGATACCGTGGTTGATACAGGGCGAGTACGCGATAATCAGCGAGGGGCCGGGGTAAGATTCGGCTTCCAGAAACGCCTTGATGGTCTGGTTCATGTCCGCGCCCATCGCAATCTGCGCGACGTATACATAGCCGTAGCTCATCGCGATTGCGCCGAGATCCTTTTTCCTTGTCTGCTTGCCGGCGGCCGCGAACTGCGCGACCGAGCCGAGCGGGGTGGCTTTGGAGGACTGCCCGCCGGTGTTGGAATAGACTTCGGTGTCGAATACCAGCACGTTGACGTCTTCGCCGGACGCGAGGACGTGGTCCAGCCCGCCGAAACCGATGTCGTAAGCCCAGCCGTCGCCACCGAATATCCAGAAGGATTTTTTGACAAGCAAATCAGCGGATTTTAAGGCCTCGTCAACCAGCCTGTAAAGCTCGCTGTCCTTTTCGCACTCAAGGATGGCTTTTTCAAGGGCCGGCACCACCAGTTTGGCGGCCTCCTTCGAGGCCTTCGCGTCGTCCCTGCCCTCAAGCCACGCCTCGGCGGCCTCTTTCAGGCCCCATTCGGCGGGGATATCGGCCTGAAGGAATTTATTCATAATGTCCGCAAGGCGGTTGCGGCGCGCGGTAACGCCGAGGAACATACCGTAACCGTATTCGGCGTTGTCCTCAAACAGAGAGTTTGCCCACGCCGGGCCGCGCCCCTCTTTGTTCACGGTGTACGGGGTCGAGGGGGCCGAGCCTCCCCAGATTGAGGTACAGCCGGTGGCGTTCGCGATATACATCCTGTCGCCGAAAAGCTGGGTGGCCAGCTTGGCGTAAGGGGTTTCGCCGCAGCCCGCGCACGCGCCGGAGAACTCAAGCAGCGGCTGCAGGAACTGGCTTCCCTTGACGGTGGTGGGCTTGAATTTTTCAAGCACGTCTTCCTTTATCGGCAAATCCAGACCGTACAGGAAGTTATCCTGTTCTTCAAGCTGGGTGTCGATAGGCTTCATTATCAGCGCCTTGTTGCCCTTCATGCCGGGGCAGACCGACGCGCAGGAGCCGCAGCCGGTGCAGTCGAGGGTGGAGACGGTGATGGCGAACTGATAGCCGGGCAGGCCGGTCGCCGGTTTCATCTTCATTCCTTCGGGCGCGTTCGCCGCTTCCTGCTCGTTCATGACCGCGGGGCGGATTACCGCGTGCGGGCAGACATAGGAGCAGAAATTGCACTGAATGCAGAATTCGGGCTGCCATTCGGGGACATCCACCGCGATGCCGCGTTTTTCGTAAGCGGCGGAGCCGAGCGGCACTGTTCCGTCGGCGTCCTTAAGGAAGGTGGAGACGGGCAGGGTATCACCTTTCTGCGCGTTCATGGGCGCCAGTACGTTGTCAATATAATCGCGGATTTCGGGGCGCCCGCCGAACAACTGCTTTTTAATGCCGTCGTCTTTCGCGTTTGCCCATTCCGCCGGCACCCTGACCTGTTTTACCTCGCGGATACCGGTGTCAATCGCGTCGTGGTTCATCTTGACAATCGCTTCGCCTTTGCGGGAATAGGATTTGGTGGCGGCGTCCTTCATGTATCTGACCGCGTCGTCCGCCGGGATAATGTCCGCCAGCTTAAAGAAAGCCGCCTGAAGGATGGTGTTTATCCGGTTTCCGAGCCCCAGTTCCTTCGCGTACTTTGTGGCGTCTATGGTGTAAAAGCGGATATTGTTCTTCGCGATAGTCCGTTTCATCTCGGCGGGCAGGCGGCTGTCCAGTTCCTGCTCGTCCCACGGGCAGTTGAGCAGGAAGGTGCCGCCGGGCTTGATGTCGCTGACCATGTCGTATTTGTCAATGTACGACGGGTTGTGGCAGGCGACAAAATCCGCCTTGCTGACAAAATAAGTGGATTTGATGGGCTTGTCGCCAAAGCGCAGGTGGGAAATGGTAACCCCGCCGGATTTTTTGGAGTCATAGGAAAAGTATCCCTGAACATACATATCAGTGTGGTCGCCGATAATCTTTATCGAGTTTTTATTGGCGCCGACAGTGCCGTCCGAGCCCAGTCCCCAGAATTTGCAGGAGGTGGTGCCGCTCGGCGTGGTGTCGGGGTTCTCGGTGATGTCGAGGGACAGGCGGGTAACGTCGTCCTCAATCCCGATGGTGAACCTCGGCTTGGGCTCCGAGGCTTGCATATTCCGATACACCGCGATGATTTGACCGGGGTTGGTGTCTTTGGAGCTTAAGCCGTATCTGCCGGTGTAAACCGGGATGGACTCGAATTTAGAGCCCTTGAGCGCCGCGCAGACGTCCAGATACAGCGGTTCGCCAATCGAGCCGGGCTCTTTGGTGCGGTCCAGCACCGAGATTTTTTCGACGGTGTCCGGGATTGCGTCAAGCAGGTGTTTTGTGGAGAAGGGGCGGTAAAGCCTTACTCTGATAAGCCCGACCTTCTCGCCTTTGGCGTTGAGGTAGTCGATGGTCTCCTCCACTGTTTCGCAGACCGAGCCCATCGCGATTATGATATGCTTTGCGTCGCTTGGGCCGTAGTAGTTGAACAGTTTGTAGTCCGAGCCAATCCTTTTGTTGACCTCGTTCATGTAATACTCCACGGTTTCGGGAATGGCGTCGTAATAGGTGTTTGAGGCCTCGCGCACCTGGAAGAAGATGTCCGGATTTTGCGAGGTGCCGCGCTGTACCGGGTGTTCGGGGCTGAGCGCGTTGCTGCGGAAACGCTCCAGCGCCTCCCAGTCCAGCATTTCGCCGAGCTCCTTATAGTCCCAGACCGCGATTTTCTGGAGCTCGTGGGAGGTGCGGAACCCGTCAAAGAAGTGGAGGAACGGGACCCGACCCTTGATGGTGGACAGGTGGGCGACCGCGCCCAAATCCATCACTTCCTGCACGCTTGACGAACACAGCATGGCATAGCCGGTCTGCCGGCAGGCGTATATGTCGGATTGGTCCCCGAATATCGAAAGGGCGTGGGACGCGACGGCGCGGGCGGAGACGTGGATAACGTTGGGCAGCAGCTCGCCGGCGATTTTATACATATTGGGAATCATCAGCAGCAGACCCTGTGAGGCCGTGTATGTGGTGGTAAGGGCGCCGGCCGCCAGAGAGCCGTGTACCGCGCCGGCGGCGCCGGCTTCGGATTGCATTTCGACAACTTTAACCGGGCGTCCGAACAGGTTCTTTTTTCCGTGCGCGGCCCATTTATCCGTTTCTTCGGCCATTACCGAGGACGGGGTAATCGGGTATATCGCGGCAACATCAGTGAACGCGTAAGCCACGTGTGCGGCGGCGGTGTTGCCGTCCATGGTTTTGAATTCTCTTGACATTTACTTTTTCCTCCTTGAAGAAGCGCGTATAATTAATTTTTTAACAAGCCAATAGTTATAGTAACATTTTTAATCCAAACTGTAAACAATAAAACTGCCTAAATTTAAAGAATATAATTTTAAAATTATTTTAATAGTGTTTCATGCTGTTATTTTCTTGATTATATTATTATTAATGGAAAATACTGGCTTTACAGCGGTTTATGCGCGGAAATCGCCTGTTTTCTCGTTATTCCTGCGGGTAGCTCGCCGTATCGCGGTTTGCTGAGGTTGACAACCATAAAAAAAGTGATTATTATATTACTCACAAATAACCGCCCGCAGTTTTTAACAATTTTGAGCGGTATGTCCGCAAACGAAAGGGGTAATCATTACAGATGGATTCCGGTCCTGAGCCTGACCCTGCTGGCGATTTAATTCTTAAACTAATTCTTTTGGCCTTTCTGATATTTGTCAACGCGTTTTTCGCCGCCTCCGAAATCGCGGTGATTTCGCTCAACGACAATAAAATTCAGAAGATGGCAGAGGAAGGGCACAAAAAGGCCCGGCAAGTGTTAAAGCTGACTGCCAATTCGTCAAATTTCCTTGCGACCATCCAGATTGGTGTTACGCTTGCCGGTTTTCTGACTTCGGCTGTTGCGGCGCAGTCTCTGGCCGTACCGCTGACCCGCTGGCTGACAGGGCTGTCGGCAGTTCTGGCGCAGTACAGCGTGGTAGTCCATACCGTCAGCGTTGTGCTGATTACGGTTATTATGGCGTTTTTAAATCTTGTATTGGGCGAACTGGTTCCAAAAAGGATTGCAATGCAAAAGGCAGAGGCGATTTCCTTCGCCTCAATCGGCGTTTTAAATGTGATTGCGGCGGTTATGCGTCCGTTTGTCAAACTGCTTTCGGTCTCCACGAATGTGATGGTGCGGCTTTTCGGGCTTGACCCAAACGCCGCGGTGGACAACGTAACCGAGGAAGAAATCCGCATGATGGTTGATGTGGGCGGGGAAAAGGGCGTGATTGAGGACACTCAGAAGGAAATGATAAACAACATCTTCGAGTTTGACGACATCACGGCCGAGGAAATCATGACCCCCCGCACCGAGGTGGAGGTAATCGAGGTCAACGAGGACTTCATGGAAGCCCTGCGCATATGCGTTGACAATGGGTATTCCCGCCTGCCGGTTTATGAGGAGGATATAGACAATATCGTCGGCATTCTCTATGTCAAGGACTTGCTGCCGTATGTCGGCAGGGAGATACCCGAAAACGTAACAATCCGGCATTTAATGCGCGAAACCTATTTCATACCCGGCACCAAAAAATGCCGCGATTTGTTCGCCGAGATGACCGAAAAGCGGGTGCAGATGTCCATTGTCGTGGATGAGTACGGCGGTTTTGCCGGGATAGTTACGATGGAGGATTTGCTCGAATCCATTGTCGGCAATATCCAGGACGAGTATGACAACGAGGAGGAAGAGGTTACAAAACTCGGCGACAACACCTTTGACGTTGACGGCTCCATCGACATCGAGGAACTCGGCGAAATCCTGAATATCCGTTTCCCCGACGGGGAATACGAGACTCTCGGCGGGTATATCATGGACGTTTTGGGCAGGATACCGGGCGAGGATGAGCATCCGCAGATAAAATATAAAAAAGCGACCTTTACCGTTTTGGAAATGGATGAGCGCCGGATTGGGCGGGTTCATATCGAGGTCGAGCCCGAAACCGGCGAAACGCAGGAAGAAAAAGAGGATTAAGTTTGAACTGCACCCCAATTGTTATTCAGTAGGCCATACTGTCTAACAATTGGGGTGCAGTTAAGTTTCGGCGCCTTTTTGTGTTTGTATAAAGGCTTATATGGTTCCCCGCAATCCTTTATTTGATGGGCTGTTTTGCGGGGGATACTGCCGGGATAGTGTAAATCCGGCCGTCTGAATCAACAATAGATACCGGCAAATCCGGCAGAAGCCCCCTTAAGGTTTCGATAAACAGGCTGCTGTCGGCGTCCGGTTTTCCGCTCACTATGTGCTCTGAGCCGGTTTTCCTCGCGTGCACCGCAATGGTGAGCGCCGGCTCGCTGTTGAAATAAAAGTGCATTTCGGCTCCCAGCGAATTCGCGGTGTTGTAAAGCTCCTGAAGTACCGCGGCCGTGTTTTCGGAAACAAACCCTTTTGGAAGCACTGTTACAACATTCAGGGCAATGCCGCTGTCTTTTGCTATTGAAGCCCCGGCGCGGATTAGCCGTTCGCTGCCGGGCCTATCTGTAACGCAGACAAGAACGTTCGGATTCATAAATATAACCATGCCCTTTCTTCCGCCCTTTGCTGAACCCTGCCGGCGAAGGTAGGCGGATTGTATCTTCGGGTCAAATCGCAAACGGTAACCTGCCGGCCGTGCATAAGCTCAATTACGCTGCCCGACACCCCCTTCATTTATGCTATTAACTTATGATAAACCGGGCTTGTGTAATAACCGTAAACAAAAAATGTACAACCTGTTAATTCTAATAAGAATATCGGCTGTCGGCACAAAAAAAATAAGGGGAAGCGGCTGCTTCCCCTTTGACTTTTATTTGCGCAGTTTAATCAATTCCCCGATTTTCAGCCGCTGCCCGTAATGGAGTACCGACGCGGAATACAGCCTTATAGATATCAGGGAAACCAGAACGGTGGCGGCGGCAAGCAGCAGGATTGAAACGATAATCTCGATTTCGCCGACGTTTTCGTTCAATAGTCTGGACGGCATGATGAATGGAGAGGTGAACGGAATATAGGTGATAATCCGCTTAAATCCCTGGTTTGGCATATACAGCGAGAAGTAGGAGGCGTAAAAAGAACCCAGGCTGATGAGCACCGAGGGCATCATCGCCGCCTGAAGGTCTTCGGAGCGGCTGACGGTTGCGCCGCAGACCGAGTTTATCATCGCGTACAGAGCATATCCAAACAGGAAGTAGATAAGGATTAATATCGCCGAGGGAACGGTGAAGGAAGACAGCGCGAGCGGTACCCCCCCGATGGTAAAGCCTTTGGGCACAATCAGGACGTACCCCACACCCGCCGCGGCAATGAATAAAGAAAGCTGTATCAGGCCGAGCACCCCCATCGCGATACATTTTCCCAGAAGTATGCGGGAGGGTTTTGCCGAAACCACCAGTGTTTCCATCACGCGCGTGGTTTTTTCGGACGCCACCGACATCGCTACCCCGTATCCGTAGTAATAAACCGCAAAAAACATAAGGAGGGTGAGCACAATTCCAAGCGAGTATCCGGTGATGTCCATCTTTCCCGCCGGCACGGTGGTGTACTCGATATTCGACAGCGCTATTTTGGTGATGTCCCCGTCCACCCCCGCGTTTGACAGCGCGCTATGAATTACAGCCTG
>LFTH01000040.1 GCA_001513365.1 Clostridiales bacterium DTU033
TTTTCAGCCTTAGGGCGTTGCTTACCACCGAAACCGAGCTTAAAGACATTGCGGCGGCTGCGAACATCGGGCTGAGCAGGGGCCCGCCGAAAATGTGCAAAACGCCTGCGGCAATCGGAATTCCGGTGACATTGTATCCGAACGCCCAGAACAGGTTTTGTTTGATGTTGCGGATAGTGCTTTTGCTTAAACTGATTGCGGCCAGCACGTCCGCAGGGTCGCTTTTCATCAGCACGATATCGGCCGATTCCATCGCGACGTCGGTGCCGGAGCCGATTGCAATCCCTATATCGGCCTGTACCAGAGCGGGCGCGTCGTTAATTCCGTCGCCGACCATCGCGACCTTTTTGCCCCCTGCCTGCAGTTTTTTAATCTCCTTCGACTTGTCCGAAGGCAGGACCTCCGCCAGTACCCTGTCAATGCCCACCTGTTCTGCAATTGCATCGGCGGTTTTTTGGTTGTCTCCGGTTATCATTACGACTTTGATGCCCATCGACCGCAGTTTTTTTATCGCCTCTGCGCTGTTTTCCTTGACAATATCGGAAACCGCGATAATGCCGGATATTTTACCGTCCACCGCAATAAACATCGGGGTTTTGCCCTCTCCGGCAAGTTTGTCGGATTGCGGCTGCAGCCCGCCTAAAGAGATGTTGTTGTCGTCCATCATCTTTTTGTTGCCAATCAGCACTTTTGCCCCGTCTACGGCGGCCTCAATTCCGTGTCCCGGAAGGGCCCTGAAATTTTTGGCTTTCAGCAGCTCGGTTTTTCTGTTTTCGGCGTATCTCACAATTGCGTCCCCTAGCGGGTGCTCCGAGCCTTTTTCAACCGAGGCCGCGATTTTAAGCAGCTTTTCCTCTTCCATGCCGGGCGCGGGAATAATATCGGTTACCTCCGGCCTGCCTTCGGTTATGGTGCCGGTTTTGTCAAACACGATGGTGTCGATTTTATGCGCGGTTTCAAGCGCTTCCCCGCCTTTGAACAGTATACCGTACTCGGCGCCCTTGCCGGCGGCCACCATGATGGCGGTCGGAGTGGCAAGCCCCAGCGCGCACGGACACGCAATAACCAGCACCGAAATGAATATGGTAAGGCCAAATTCAAAAGACTGGCCGGCGGCCAGCCACGCCGCGGCGGCAATAACCGCAATCAGCACCATCACCGGCACAAAATAGCCGGATACAATGTCCGCCATCTTTGCAATCGGGGCTTTTGAGCCCTGCGCCTCCTCAACCAGCCGGATGATTTGGGCGAGAGCGGTGTCGTCCCCGACCTTTGTGGCTTTGAACCGGATTACCCCGTTTTTGTTGATGGTAGCTGCATATACCCTGTCGCCCGCTTTTTTTTCGACAGGGATACTCTCGCCTGTCAGCATGGATTCGTCTACCGATGTGTAGCCCTCTACCACCTCGCCGTCAACCGGGATTTTCTCGCCCGGTTTTACAAGGATTATATCCCCGATTTCCACTTCGTCAATCGGAATTTGGATTTCTTCCCCGCCGTGAACCACCACGGCGGTTTTCGGGGCAAGCCCGACCAGCTTCTTTATGGCTTCGGAGGTTTTGCCGATTGAAACGGCTTCGAGGGTTTTGCCGAGCAGGATTAAGGTGATAATCACTCCTGCCGATTCAAAATACAGCCCCTCGTGCACCGCGTGATGGCTGCCCGCCGCGATTTTGAAAGTGGTGTACAGGCTGTAAATTACGGCGGCGCTTGTACCTACCGCAATCAGCGAGTCCATATTCGGGCTTTTTTGCGCCAGCGCCCTAAACCCTGCGGTATAAAACCTGTATCCCGAAATAATAATCGGCAAAACAAGCGCAAGTTGGGTTAGAGCATAAGCCAGCGGGTTTGTCGCGGGGTCAATGAATTTCGGGACGGGGAGGGATACCCACGGAATCATCGGGGCCATTGCGATATACAGCAAGGGCGCCGCAAAAACTGCCGAGATAATAAACTTTCTGCGAAGGGTTTTTATTTCCTTTTCCTTTCGTTGCCTGTGCAGGTCGACTGGCTCGCCTTTCTCGACGCTCAAAGCCCTGTACCCGAGTTTTTCAACCGCCTGTTTGATGGCGGCAATCCGGGTTTGCCGCGAATCGTATTCTACCACGGCTTTTTCGGACGCGAGGTTGACCGAGACCTTGATTACGCCGGGGATTTTCCCGACAGCTCTTTCAATTCTGGCGGCGCAGGCGGCGCAGGTCATCCCCTCAATCGGAATTGTAATCCGGTTGGTTTTGACTTCCTCAACGATGCCGTAGCCCAGTTTTTCAATTCTCTCTTTTATTTGTGGAACCGAGACGGCGTGCTCGTCAAATTCAACCGACAGCTGTTCCGCGGCGAGGTTGACGGACGCGTTGAAAACCCCGTCGAGCTTGCCGACGGCTTTTTCAATTCTGGCGGCGCAGGCGGCACAGGTCATCCCGCTTATCCTGATAATTTCCCTGCTCATGGCGTTTTGCCTTTCTTTATTTTTAATAGTATTTTCTTTTAAAGCCGCAAAATGTGCAACCAATGATATTCCCGCTGGCGGCGGGGTGTTTTACCGTCAGGCGAGCAATCTATACCAATATAGTATGATTTATATATAGGATAGCACACTGCCGTATCAGTGTCAATATGATTTCTGCCAAATGTTTTGCCGCAGGGGAGATACTCCGTTTATAATCAAACGCACAAAAAAGCCTGTTGGCGGGATTGTTATGACTGAGGGATTAGAATAATCCTATCACATGATTTATTAATCCTCATATTTATGATAGTGAATATATTTTTTAAAAAGGATTGTTGCGGCATGATGACGACCAGTGAATACATAAAACAATCGCTGGCACTGCATTTGTTTTTTGCGAGGATAATGAAGGAGCACGGCTTTTTCCTGCAAATCGGGTTTACGGCAAGGGATTACAACCTGATGTACCAGGCTAGCAATCTGCGCAAATCGTTTGACGCGTTTTTAAAAGAAGTGGTTGCCCTGTCGGACGGGGTGGTGGACCCGGCAGTCCTGCGCTCAGGAGAGGCGGTAACCGATTATACCGCAAAGGCGGAGATGATTTCGGCCGGATATACCGGGGTTAATATCCCTGTTCAGTTGACAGAGGCCGAAATGAGACTGCAGGGGAACCCGAATCCGGCAAGTCCGCGGTATGAGCAGAGGGTGGACCATCTCAACCGACGGGCGGTTAAGCTGATTGGCGCGATTATACAGTTCAAAACCAGAGTACTGTCCGATGTGCTGTCCTGCAGGCTGTTTACCGTGAACTACCCGCTGCTGATTGACCACATTTTAAGGGAAGCAAAGCTCTACCTTGGTTTGGTGCAGCGGCTGCTGGACAGGGAAAACATCGACACCGCGCGGCAGGAGCTGGAGCAGCAGTATTTCTGGAACAGGATAATGGCGGAGCACTCAAAGTTTATCCGGGGGCTGCTTGACCCGACCGAGGAAGAATTAATCGCGGCTGCCAACGACTTTGCAAATGAGTTCGACCAACTGACCGCCGAGGCGAAACAGGCGCTGGACAGGACGATTATGCCCGGCGGCGTAACCGGAGACAGCCTAAGAGCCACCATGGAAATCAGGGATTTCAACACGCAGGGCACGCGCGGCCTGATTGATTGCAAAATCAAATCAATAATCATCCCGCTGCTCGGGGACCACGTGCTGCGCGAATCCAACCATTACCTGCGGCT
>LFTH01000084.1 GCA_001513365.1 Clostridiales bacterium DTU033
GTGGTGATTGCGATAATCTCCATCTTTATCGCGTGGAACCCCGACAGCTCGATTTTTGAAATCGTGTCCTTCGCATGGGCGGGGTTTGGCGCCGCTTTCGGGCCGGTCATACTGTTTTCGCTGTTCTGGAAACGGACAACCCTGTATGGGGCGCTCGCAGGAATGCTCAGCGGCGGGATTTCGATTTTCGTATGGAAGTTCTTAGTTGCAAAATACATCGGCAAATATATCAGCATACTGAATATTTACGAGCTGCTGCCCGCCTTTATCATCGCTTCACTGGCTATAGTAATTGTCAGCCTGCTTGGCAAAGAGCCTTCAAAGGAAATTCAGGATCAATTCGATTTGGTGGCTTCAAAGCAGCCCATCGAGTAGAAAAAAATTCGATCAGCCTGCACCGTATTCGCGAATGCGGTGCAGGCTTTACTTTATTGCCGGTTTAATATATAATAAACATAATTCCTAAAAAGGCAGCCCGATTGAGTATTCGTTTTCGGGGCGAAAAACCGGACAAAGCCGGCGTGTTCGGGCAGATGGGATAACTTCAATCGAAAGGGTGGTTACATGATGAACAGGGTGAACAGGCCAATCAGGCTTGACAGCGCCTACAATACCAGGGAGCTTGGAGGGTACAGAACCGCCGACGGCAGGTTTACCAGAAAAGGGGTCTATCTTCGCGGGGACTCCACCCATTCGCTTACACCCGGCGACCTTGACAGATTAATCAAAGCCGGCGTTGCTCTGGTGATTGACATGCGGTCTCCCGATGAAGTCAGCACCCACCCATCGAAGTTTAACTCGGTGGACAGCGTCAGGTACGAGAATATAGCGATGTTTGACGGGCTGACCACCTTTTTCAATACCGGCAGATTGCCCGGCAGCATGGCCGAGCTTTACTGCTGGCTGCTGGACAACTGCAAGGAGCAGTACCGGCGGATATTCCGGCTGTTTCTGAACAGCGGCGGGGCTTCCCTTTTCCACTGCACAGCCGGAAAGGACCGCACCGGCGTTGTGGCAATGCTGCTGCTGCAGCTTGCCGGCGTCCCAGAAGATATGATTGTAAAAGACTATTCCGCAAGCGAGCATTATATGAGCGCCATCCTCGGCAAGCAAAAGCGGATTTTAAAAAAATCCGGGCTTGAAGTGCCCGATTATGTTCTGGGCTCAAAGCCTGAGGATATGCAGGCAACCCTTTCCTACCTTAAGGAAAAGTATCAAAACGCGAACAATTACCTGCTCGAATGCGGGCTTTCGCAGGAAGAAATAAACTGCCTGATTGCCGGGTTTGTGGACTAAAAAAGCGCAATTGGGGGAAGGAAAATGCCTACCGTTTATACAGTGGTGCCGTGCTATAACGAGGAAGAGGTTTTGCCAAAGACAAACGGCAAGCTGGTCGAAAAGCTGAACCAACTGATTAATGACGGCAGGGCAGACAAAAAAAGCCGTATTCTGTACGTTGATGACGGCAGCACCGACAAAACATGGGAGCTTATAACCGGGTTTCATAAAGAGTTTGACTGCGTTATCGGAATAAAGCTTGCGAAAAACGCGGGCCATCAGAACGCCCTGCTTGCGGGGCTGATGAAGGCAAGGGAATTTGCGGACTGCGCGATTTCCCTCGACGCGGACTTGCAGGACGATATCGAGGCGCTCGACCGGTTTTTGGAGCGCTATTCGGAAGGCTGCGAAGTGGTGTACGGAGTGCGCAGCAAGCGGGATGCCGACACCTTTTTCAAGCGCTTTACCGCGCTGTGCTTTTACCGGTTAATGCGGCGGCTCGGAGTGGATATAGTGCACAACCATGCGGATTACCGGCTGATGGGCAAAAACGCGCTGAACGCTTTAAGCGATTTTAAAGAGGTCAATCTGTTTTTGCGCGGGATTGTGCCGCTGATTGGTTACAAAAGCGGCGTGGTGTATTATGAGAGGAAGGAAAGAGCCGCAGGCCAGACCAAGTACCCGTTAAAAAAGATGCTGGGTTTCGCGATTGACGGGATAACCTCGTTCAGCGTAAGGCCGCTGAAAATCATATCAAATCTGGGCGTCATCATTTCGGTGTTGAGCGTATTCGGGCTGCTGTACGCGCTGATATCGTATTTCTCCGGCTCGGCTGTGCCGGGATGGACCGCAATTGTCGCGTCAATCTGGCTGCTCGGCGGTATCCAGCTTCTGTGTATCGGGGTTGTGGGCGAGTACATCGGCAAGATATACGGCGAGGTCAAAGCCCGGCCGCGGTATATCATCGAAAAGAGTCTGGATTAGAAGTCTGTAATACTATAATGCCGGCGCTGATTTTTGCATCAGCGCCGGCATTATTCATTCACGCGTCTTTTATGTATTCTATTTTCTGTCGCACCCGCTTTTGCCCCTGTCTTTTTGGTGCCGCTGTTCCGGCGGGAAAAACTCGTCAATCGGGAACAGCATTTTGCGGAACATGTCGCAGGGCTCATCCCCGGAAGATACCGAGCAATCCTTGGTCGGAATGCAGAAATCAAATACCGGAATTAACATCTGAACATTCCTGACAAGCTGCACAATGGTGAACAAACCGAGGGTTACATATACGGCCTTGCCGTCTTCGGGGTCAACAAAACAACCGCCGAAACTGTTTGCGATACCTTCAGGGATTGAATTGCACCCACAGTCGCAGTCGCACCTGCAGTTTTTGCGGTCGCAGGGGTCAACTATGCACGCCGACAGCACAATCGGCTCCGCAACCTGAACCTTGCATACCGGCAGATTGCGTGAAACCGGCTGCTGAACATCAAACCTATCCTCCCTGAACTCGCTGCTGAAAACCTTTACGTTCCCTTCGCTGCCGAACAGGATTACCCGTTTGCGGAAAACGCAGACCCCGCACAGGTTGGCCGGCGGGCAGTTCCGGCCGGTTATGGCCTCTACTTCCACGTTAAAGAAAAAAGTCAAATCACACGCGAAATACCCGCGGTTGAAAGGAAGGGGCTCGATGTCAATCAATGTCGTGATGACACTGGCGTTTCTGGGTCGTACGCTTGCGGCGCGGTCAATCACCATCTGTTCGCGTTCAGTGAAAAACACCCTCAAATCCTCAAGGCAGTCCTTATCCGAACACGAATCATATATACGGCCTGCATCAATACAGACGGCGTCCCTGCAGCCGCTGTCGTGCATAAATTTGTTGTCTGCCATAATTAATCCTCCCGTATAAAATGTAATTGGTTTAAAAAACTTCATTACATTTTATGACAAGGGAGGAGTTGTGTGATAAATATAAGGCGGGTAACTTGATAATATAAGGAATACTAACAAAAACCGCTCTATTTCGTGCAGGGCGACAGCTTTGCGTAATTTGCCATAACTTTTTTTACGCCTAGCTTTTCAAACCGGATTTCAAGCAGGTAGTCGTTCCCCATCGGCAAGACGGATAGGATTTCCCCTTTTCCAAAGACGTTGTGGGTTACGATATCGCCCTGCTGCCAGCGCGCGGGGCCGGCCGACTGTCCGCTTTCAACCCTTAAAGCCGAAATACCCCCGCCCGCGCCGGAAATCCTTGCCGGCGTATCCCGAACGTAATCTTTATAACTGTATGAGCCGTATAAATATGAAGTATCTTCACCATGGTCAAAGCGCTGGATTAAGTCGTCCGGGACGTCCGACAAAAACCTTGAGGGGAGGCAGAATGTGGTTGAGCCGTAAAGCGTTCGCCTTGCGGCGTTCAGGATATAGATTTTTTCCTTTGCGCGGGTGAAGGCGACATAACACAGCCTGCGGTCCTCCTCCAGCTCCTCCGGGTTAAAAAGGGTCTGCTTACCCGGAAAAATTCCCTCCTCAAAGCCGGGCAGGAACACCACCGGAAATTCAAGCCCCTTTGCGGAATGCATGGTCATGAATACCACCGCGTCGCTTGCCGCGTCGTAATTGTCAATATCGGTCATCAGCGCGGCTTCTTCCAAAAAGCCTTCAAGGGTTGGGTGGTCGTCCTCGCTCCTTGTCTCGTAATCGATTATCGAGGAGGCGAGCTCGTTCAAATTGTCCACCCTGCCCGCTTCGCTCTCCCCCTGCTGTTCCCACATCTTTTTGTAGCCGGTGATTTCAAGCATAGTTTCATAAAGGGAATGCACAGGGGTTGTTGTATCGTCTTTAATCCGCCTTAACTCCTCGATGATATCCACAAACGCTTTGATTTTTCCGGCGGCGCGGCTGATGTCGGGATAATCCGCCGCATTCTGCAGCACTTCATACAGAGAAATACCCAGCCCGTCGGCGATGTTTGCCGCTTTTTGCATGGTCGTTTCCCCGATACCTCGCCTTGGCTGGTTGATAATCCGCTGCAGGGCAACTGTGTCGCTGGGGTTGCTTATAACCCGAAGGTAGGCCACCGCGTCCTTTATCTCCATGTGGTCAAAAAAGCGGTGCCCGCCGATTATCCTGTACGGCACCGAGCTTTTTACAAACACCCGCTCCAACGCGTTCGCCTGCGCGTTCACCCGGTACAGTACCGCAAAATCGCTGAATTTTCTGCCCTCCGACACCCCGTCAAGCACAGTATCCAGAATAAACCTGCCCTCTTTTTCCTCATCGCTTAATTCATGCGCTTCGATTTTTTCCCCGACGGAGTTTTGAGTCCACAGGGTTTTTTGCTTGCGGTTTATGTTTTTGGCGATTACGGCGTTGGCCGCGTTCAGTATGTTCTTGGTCGAACGGTAATTCTGCTCCAGCCTGATGACGCGGCAACCCTTGAACTGCTGTTCAAACCCCAGTATATTCTCAATGGTCGCCCCTCTGAACTTGTAAATGCTCTGGTCGTCGTCCCCGACCACACATAAGTTACCGTTGCCCTCGGCGAGCATCGAAACAAAAACAAACTGGACGTGGTTGGTGTCCTGGTATTCGTCCACCATCAGGTACAAAAAGCGCTGACGGTACTTTTCAAGCACGTCGGGAGCGGCGCGGAAAAGCCGGACGGTATTAAACAGAAGGTCGTCGAAATCCATCGCGTCCGCTTCCATCAGCTTTTTTTGGTAGCGTGAGTAAATTTCCGCAATCTGTCTGCTCCTCATATCCGAGCTCTGCGCCGCGTATTGGTCGGGGGTCAGCAGCAAATCCTTTGCGCGGCCGATTTGGTTTAAAACATCTTTTTTGGGAAAATACTTTTCGCTGATATTAAGGTCATCCAAACAGTTTTTTATTAGGCGGAGGCTGTCGTCGGTGTCGTATATCGCAAAATGCTGGGAGTAACCGAGGCGGCCGGCGTCCCTCCTTAAAATCCTCGCGCAGAAGGAGTGGAAGGTGCTCGCCTGCACCTGACTGCCCTGGTCATACCCCAGCATGTTTGAAAGCCGTGTCTTTAATTCATCCGCCGCCTTGTTTGTAAAGGTAATCGCAAGAATTCTCCACGCAGGGCAGGAGGCCACCCGGCACAAAGAGACGGCGCGCTCCATCTGCTGGGGGGAGGCAGCGCCGGAAACCGCGGCCTTTAAAATCTCAATATCCTCGCCCGCAACACAATCCGGCACATAACCGCTTTCATACGCCCTGCCGTATTTGACCAGATTGGCAATCCGGTTAATCAGCACCGTGGTTTTCCCGCTCCCCGCGCCGGCGAGAATTAAAAGCGGGCCCTCGGTGCAGAACACCGCCTCGCGCTGTTTTTCGTTAAGATGGGAAAAATCAAGCTCCATCAGCTTTTTTCGCAGTGATATGAATTCATCTTTTATGGACTTATCCTGCATACTTCAACTTCTCCGATTTATAAGTGATTCCGCCCGACAAAAAAGGGGAAGGAGCCGCCCTTCCCCTCTTACCCGCTCTTATCCGAACAGGGTGAGCAAGACGCCCGCGGCCACCGCGGAGCCTATGACGCCTGCGACGTTCGGCCCCATTGCGTGCATAAGCAGGAAGTTGTCGGGGTTTTCCTGCTGTCCGACTTTTTGAGATACACGCGCGGCCATCGGCACCGCCGAAACCCCGGCCGAACCAATCAACGGGTTTACCTTCCCGCCGGTCAGGTAATACATCAGCTTACCGAGCAGCACTCCACCCGCTGTCCCAAAAGCGAACGCCAAAAGCCCAAGCACAATAATCAACAATGTGCGGGGCTGCAGGAAAGTGGCCGCATTTGCGGTTGCGCCCACAGTAATCCCGATAAAAATGGTAACTATGTTCATCAGCTCGTTCTGAGCCGTTCTGAAAATACGGTCCACAACCCCGCTTTCGCGGAACAGGTTGCCCAGCATCAGCATTCCGACAAGCGGCGCCGCGCTCGGCAGCAGCAGCACCACTATGATGGTAACGAATATCGGGAACAGTATTTTTTCGGTTTTTGAAACCGGGCGCAACTGCTCCATCACGACCGAACGCTCTTTTTTAGTGGTCAGCAGCCGCATTATCGGAGGCTGGATAATCGGCACCAGCGCCATATACGAATAAGCCGCGACCGCTATCGGCCCCAAAAGCTCCGGCGCCAGCTTGGAAGTCAGCCAAATCGCGGTCGGCCCGTCCGCGCCGCCTATGATACCGATGGAAGCCGCCTGCTGCTCGGTAAACGCAAGCGAGGGATTTCCGGTGAGCCCTAATGCTACCGCTCCGAAAAATGTGGCAAATATCCCAAACTGAGCGGCGGCTCCCAGCAAAAAGCTTTTCGGATTTGCAATCAAAGGGCCGAAATCGGTCATGGCACCAATACCAAGAAAAATTAACGGAGGGTAAATCCCGTACTTGACGCCCTGATACAAATACCACAGCAAGCCGCCGGTTTCAAAACGCTGCCAGTAATAACTGCCGTTAATTTCTAAAATCGGATAGGACTGCGCAAGTATCCCCTGCCGCAGCTGCACCAATTCCTCGCCGGTCAGCGGGACAAGGCTGTTAATCTGCTGGTTCATCACGCCCCCAAGCGGAAGGTTGACCAGCAGCATGCCGAACGCAATCGGCAGCAGCAAAAGGGGCTCGAATTCCTTCTTGATTGCAAGATAGATTAAAACGCAGGCGATTACAATCATAATAAGATTGCCTGCCCCGCCGGTCGCAATCCGCTCAAGAATGCTCCCTTCGCTGCCGAGCGTAAACAGCTTCATATATCCGGATTCGTTCCATATATCTGATATCGCCTTTAGAATGGCATCCATTTAAAGTATCCTTTCAGGTTAAACCCGGTAATAATTAAAAAGGTCTTGTGTTTTCGGCAATCCCCGCCGCCGCCCAGACCGGGCGTTCGCCGCGCACCCTGCGCACCTTCCTTACCGCGTATTTTACCCCGTCGGGAGCCATCGCGGCGACGGCGGCCGCAATAACGGCGACAATCTCGTCGCTTATGTCTTCCTGATACTCCATGGGAGGAGCCATGGGCTGAAAATCGGGTTCCGCGGCTTCCTCATCGGCGACGTAATCTGATTTGCGGTACGCAGCCCTGCCAAAGACCCAGAACACCGCGGTCAGCGCAATCAACGATAAAAAAACCACAACCATGCCGATGACAACAACCTGCGCCGCGCTGCCGAGCACATTTGACCCGCCGGCAGACCCTGCCGCTACGGCGGCGATTAAAGCAATATTCATTCTGCGACCATCCCTATTCAAGAAATTCAGGCAAAAAAACAACATATCCGCCCATTTTAAACATCATGCTATGATTATACCCTGTTTTTTGGATAATTTCAATTGCGCCCGCAAAAATTAAAACCGCGTTTTGGTTAAACTTTTTGTTGGTATTCACGACCTGCCCGGACAGCGGCCACTTTTCACATTCGGATAAGCGGTGCAGCCTGCACAATACCCGCGGCAAAACTTGTGGCGCCGGAACAATTGAAATTATTGCCGGTTGCGTGTATAATTAAAAACAGCGAAAATTTTTCCCTGCGGATTAATGCGCGACAGCGTCGTGATGAATAAAAGGAGAGATTTCTTGTGGACGTATTCGTAGAACAGATAATTGCCAAAAAGAAAACCGCCAAGGATTTATTGATAATTATCGCCTCGATAATCGGCTTTATAATTATTACCTTTTTAATCCTTGCTATCGCCCCCAATTTCATAGGCCCGCTCACCTTTTTTCTGATATTCGGGCTGGGATACGGTTTGTGGTGGCTGCTGACCAGCCTGAATATTGAATACGAGTACAGCGTTACAAACGGCGACATCGACATAGACCAGATTATAGCAAAGCGCAAGCGCAAAAGGGTGGTGTCGGTATCCGGCAAAAGGATTGAAAGCCTTGAGCCGTACTCACATCAGGAATATGCCGGCCGCAGGTTCGACCGGCAGGTAATCGCCGCCCCTTCCGTCAATGAGCCCGGACTCTGGTGCTTCACATACCGCAGCAAGAAAAACGGGCACACCCTTGTGGTGTTCCAGCCCGAAAAAAGGGTGCTTGAGGCGCTTAAATCCGGTCTTTCCGCGCTTGTTCTTCGCGAAACCAACAAAAAACTGCAGTCGGAGGGCAAATAAGCCCTCCTTTTTAATTCGGGATAGGAGAATGGAAAATGCTTGTGCTGAACACCGCCCAGATGAAAGCAGTCGAGGCCGCCGCCATAAAGCACGGAATGGACGAACTGCGCCTGATGGAGAATGCCGGCAGCGCCGCCGCAAGGATTATCCGTTCGCGGTACAGCGTCGGCGGCAAATCGGTGGCGTTGCTGTGCGGCAAAGGCAACAACGGTGGCGACGGTTTTGTGATTGCCCGCAAGCTGCTTGACGAGGGGGCTTATGTCAAAGTCATCCTGACAGGCGGAAAGCCGGCGACCGACAGCGCAGCCGAGATGTTTGCACGGCTAAAAAACACCGACGCCGAAATCATTGATATCGAAACAGAGCCGTATATCGCGGCAAACCGTATCAGCAGCGCGGATTTTATCGTGGACGCTGTCTATGGAATCGGGTTTAAAGGCAGGCTGCCGGACCGCCTGCGCTCCCCGTTTCGCCTTGTAAACTCAAGCTCCGCGCCGGTGATAGCGGTTGACGTGCCGAGCGGAGTAAACGCCGATACGGGGAACAGCGACCCTGACGCCATTAAAGCCGATTTGACCATCACCTTCACCGCAAACAAAACCGGCATGACCGCACCCGCCGCGGCGGATTTCTGCGGCAAAATACAGGTGGTGTCGATAGGGATTGACCAAAGCCTGCTTCTGCCCTACCTCTCGGACGCGACCGAAATAACCCACGACATGGTAAAGAGCTGTTTTGGCGCAAGACAGAGCGACACCCATAAAGGGGACTACGGGCGGCTGCTCTGCTTTTGCGGCAGTAAAGGGATGGCGGGGGCGGCCGTGCTCGCCGCAAAAGCGGCGCTGCGCTGCGGCGCGGGACTTGTGATATGCGCGCTGCCGGAGTCGGTGTACCCGATTGCCGCCGCCCATATAATCGAGCCGATATTCTGCCCGCTGCCCGAAACCGAAAACGGAGATTTCGCGTTGACTGCAAGGAAAATCCTGCACGAACAGATGATAAAAGCCGATACCGTCCTTATCGGCTGCGGCCTCGGGCAGTCGCCGCGCGCCGCCTCTTTGGTGCTCGACCTGCTTGAAAACGCGGAATGTCCGGTTGTTTTGGACGCGGACGGAATAAATATCATAGCCGGGCATATAAATAAATTGAAAACGGCGCGCGCTCCGATTATCCTGACGCCTCACCCCGGCGAAATGTCCCGGCTCACCGGACTCAGCGTCCCTTATATCCAGTCCGACCGCGCCCGGGCAGCAAGGGAGTTTGCCGAGGAGACGGGCGCGGTGGTAGTGCTCAAGGGAGCCCGTACTGTCATCGCCGCGCCCGGAATGCCGGCGCTTGTAAACCCCACCGGCAACCCCGGTATGGCGACCGGCGGCAGCGGGGACGTGCTTGCCGGCATAATTGCCGCCTTCTGCGCTCAGGGGCTCGGCGGGTATCAGGCGGCGATGTGCGGGGTTTACCTGCACAGTCTGGCAGGCGACAGGGCGGCATTAAGGTTGTCGCAGCGTTTTATGCTGCCGAGCGATATAATAGACGAGCTTAGCGGGCCGTTTTTAAGTTTTGAAAACGGGAGCTGAATTCATGCTTCGCCGCGTCTTTAACCTTGTTTTTTGCCTGCTGATTTTATTTAACCTTGCCGCATGCTCAAAAAAAAGCAAATCCGAACAGCCGATAACCACCGGCTTTTCATGCGGCGTGGAAGTCAGCTGCAACGACATGAATGTTAAAGGACGTATAACCCGCTCCTCGGCGGGCACACTGCTTTTTGAGGTCGAGGAGCCGAAAACCCTGAACGGGCTGACAATGCAGTGGGACGGCGACTCGGTTTCCCTTAAGCTGTTCGGGCTGTCGTTTGACGTCAATCCCGAAAACATCCCGCAAACCGCGCTCGCCAGAAGTATCCTGAATGTCCTTGACGCCGCGGTCGGCATGCACGGCGAGGGCGAAGAAACAAAAGAGGGGCTTGTTACAAAAGGTACGGCCTCAATCGGCGAGTTTGAAATCCTTTCGGATTCAAAAACCGGGGACCTGCTAAAACTTCGTATCCCTTCCGCCGGCCTGACAGCCTCTTTTACGGATTTCACCACGGAAAAGCCCTCATAAAAGCCCGCCGAACTAATCCACGCCTTAAGGCCAAGCGCCGCTGCCTTTAACAATCAAGGCAGCGGCGCTTTTTCTTTTCTTGATTTTTTATGATTCTACGCCTAAACTAGTAATAATTGAAGATTTACGCCCCGCTTAATCGTTTATATTTACAGGTGGGCGGCAGAAAGGCGGCGATAGGTGTGTATGAATGAAAACGATTTTGCAAAACTGGTCAGGCAGTACTCGTCGTTGATATTCACAGTATGCCACCGCCTCGTAAAAGACTATCACGAAGCCGAAAACCTGACTCAGGAAACTTTCCTGGCCGCATTCCTGTCTATTGACCGCTTCACCGGCTCCGACTACAAACCATGGCTGGTGCGCATCGCAGTCAACAAGTCAAAGGACTACCTTAAAAGCGCGTCTTACCGAACAACACACGCATACGACAGCCAGATGACGGACGCAATTAAACCCGTGACCGACCGCGATATGTTTGAGCGGGCAGAAACCCTTGAAACAATGATTGCCGCATGCCAGAAGCTCCCGCCGCCATATAACCGCGTAGCGACGCTGCACTACGTCGAGGACAGGAGTTTTGAGGAAATCTCAAAAATTCTGGGCAAGCCTGTCAAAACAGTGCAGACGCAGGTTTACCGCGCAAGGAACAAATTAAGAAAAATGGGCTCTGTAAAGTTAACATGAAAGAATAGCAGCCAAAATCGTACAAATGCTTCATGCCAC
>LFTH01000127.1 GCA_001513365.1 Clostridiales bacterium DTU033
CTGCGGCAATCTGTATAATGCAGATTGCCGTTTTTAAGCGGTTTCTTAATTTATATTTCACTGTTCGGCGTGCCCATCTTTACTATGCGGTTTTCGCCTGATGTCCGGTTTTTGTATCATTCTCCTCCGAGGTAGGCTTTTTTGACAAGCGCGTTGTCCAGCAAATCGGAGGATTTGCCCTCAAGGATTATCGAGCCGGTTTCCATTACATAGGCGCGGTGGGAGACCGACAGCGCCATTTTCGCATTCTGCTCGACCAACAGGATGGTAGTGCCGTTCTGGTTGACTTCCCTGATACAGTTGAAGATTTCCTGCACCAGAATGGGCGACAGGCCCATTGACGGCTCGTCCAGCAACAGCATTTTCGGGCGGGACATCAGCGCTCTTCCGATTGAGAGCATTTGCTGCTCACCGCCTGACAGGGTGCCCGCAAGCTGGCGGCGCCGCTCGCGCAGCCGCGGAAACCGCTGGTAAACCATTTCAAGGTCAGCTTCAATCTCCCGCTTTTGGTTTATCGAGCGGGTGTAGGCGCCCATTTCCAAATTGTCCTGCACTGTGAGGTTGGAGAAGACGCGGCGACCTTCCGGCACCTGCGCCAGACCGAGCTTGACTATTTTATGGGGTTCGGCTTTTAAAATGCTTTTGCCCATAAAGGTGATGTCCCCTGTTTTGGAAGTGAGCAGCCCCGAAATGGTGTGCATTGTGGTGGTTTTCCCCGCGCCGTTGGCGCCAATCAGGGAGACGATTTCCCCCTCGTTCACATAAAACGATACGTTTTTGAGCGCATGTATCGCGCCGTAATATACGTTGATATCGGTTACTACAAGCATAATGACACGCCTTTCAGGCCGGACATTCGGGCTAAGGCAGCCGGCTGGTTGTAAAGATAAAACCTGTTTGTTACCGTCAGTTTCCAAGATACGCGGTGATTACCCTTTGGTTTGAGCGCACCTGTTCGGGGGTGCCTTCCGCAATCAGGTTGCCGTAGTCAAGCACATAAACCCGCTCGCAGATATTCATTACAAGGCTCATATCGTGTTCAATCAGCAGGATTGCCACGTCAAACCGGTTGCGGATACTGCGGATTATTTCCATCAGCACATGCGTTTCGGTCGGGTTCATGCCTGCGGCGGGCTCATCGAGCAGAAGGATTTTGGGTTTGCAGGCAAGCGCGCGCAAAATCTCCAGCTTTCTCTGCAGGCCGTAGGGGAGGTTCGCGGCAATTTGTTCGGCTACGTCTTCCATATCAAAAATCTTCAGCAATTCCCTTACCTCGGTGTCTACCCGGTGCTCTTCCTTCCAGTAGGAGGGCAGGCGGAACATCGCGGAGAGAGTGTGGTATTTCATGCTCTGCTGCATTGAGACCTTGATGTTGTCCGCCACCGTCATGTTCTTAAAAAGCCGGATGTTCTGGAAGGTGCGGGCGATGCCGTAACGGTTGATTTCAAACGGCTTCATCCCGATTATGCTGGTGCCTTCAAGGCGCATGGCGCCGCTTGACGGCGGGTAGACGCCGGTCAAGAGGTTGAAAACGGTGGTTTTGCCTGCGCCGTTAGGGCCGATTAAGCCGACGATTTCCTTGTTGTTGACCTCTATGTGCAAATCGTTAACAGCCTGCAGTCCGCCGAATTTAATTGATAAGTCCTTGGTTATTAGCAGGCGCATTGGTTATGCCCCTCCTGTCCCGGTTTGCGCGGGCTTTTTTGAGATTTTCCTGTAAAGCTTTTCTAAAAGCGCCGGAATAGATATTTCATACCTGCCGAGCAGGCCGGACGGTTTGAACAGCATTACAATTATAAGGATTATCGAGTAAACAAGCAAGCGGTATTGCGAAAAGCCCCTGAGCTGTTCGGGCAACCATGTCAGCACGGTCGCCGAAATTATCGAGCCGGTGATTGAGCCCATGCCGCCAAGCACCACCATTATCAGGATTTCGACCGAACGGCCGAAATCGAATTTGGACGGGTCGATAATCCCTATCTGATGGGCGAACACCCCGCCTGCCACGCCGGCGATGAATGCCGCCAGTACGAAAGCGAACAGCTTGTAATATGTCGTGTTAATCCCCATGGCTTCGGCCGCGATTTCGTCCTCGCGGATTGCGATTACCGCGCGGCCGTGGCGGGAGCGGGTAAAGGTGAACATGATAAAGATGACCAGCGCCGCAATCGCGTATGAATATACAAACATCGGGCTGGGGTTTTTAAGGCTGCTTAAGGATTTTATGTCGCTCAACCCCATCGCGCCGTTGGTGATTTTGAGGTTGTTTGCGATAACACGGATTATTTCCCCGAACCCCAGAGTGATTATCGCAAGGTAGTCGCCCCGCAGGCGCAGCGCGGGAATGCCGATTACTATCCCGAACAGCGCCGCGGCGATACCGGCCAGAACCAGCCCAATCGGGAACGCGATATTCAAATCAAGCCCGCAGTTCTTTGTGAACAGCGCGGCGGTATACGCGCCCACAAGCATGAACCCCGCATGCCCCAAAACAAGCTGGCCGAGAATACCGGTAACAAGATTGAGGCTGACCGCCAATGTGATGTTTATGCATACCAGCGTGAGTATTCCGGTGGAGGTGCGGCTGATGACACCGTTGTTGATAAAGGTAAGCAGGACAAAAAAGAGAAGCAGCACAAGCGCGGCGTTCACAAGGTAATAGACGCCGGTTTTCTTTGTAAAGGCTCCCATCATACCTTCTCCTTTCCGTTCCTGCCGAGCAGCCCTGTGGGCTTGACCAGCAGCATGATAATCAGAATGCCGAACACCACCGCGTCGGTCAGGGTGGTGCTGATATAGGCTTTGGTCAGGCTTTCAATCACGCCGAGGAAATAGCCGCCCAGCATGGCGCCGGGGACCGAGCCAATCCCGCCGAAAACTGCGGCCACAAACGCCTTAAGCCCCAGCAGGTTGCCCATGGTGGTCTTTACCTGGGGATAGGTGTTGCAGTAGAGCAGGGCGGCGACCGCCGCCAGCCCTGAGCCCAAAGCGAATGTGAAGGATATAATCCTGTTTGTGTTTATACCCATCAGTTTTGCGGCTTCGGAATCCTCCGACGTAGCTGTCATCGCCTTCCCCATTTTTGTCTTGTTGACAAGCAGGTGAAGGCCGAACATCATAATCAATGAGACCACAATATTTATAACGGTAGTGGAGGCCAGCTCCAGCCCGCCGAGCTTAATCTGCCCGTACGGGAAGAGCGGGGGCATTGATTTCGGGTCGGTGCCGAACATCAGCATGAACGCGTTTTGCAGGAATATGCTGACCCCCATCGCGGTAATCAGCAGGGATATGCGCGCCGCGTTGTGAACCAGCAGCCGCCTGTACGCCACCCGTTCCACAATCATTCCGGTCAGTGAGCAGATAATTATGGCGGCGGGGATTGCCAGCCAGACAGGCAGTCCGAGAACAACCATCACGACATATATCATATATCCGCCTACCATGATTATATCCCCATGGGCGAAATTAATCAGCTTGACAATTCCGTAGACCATGGTATAGCCGAGAGCCACCAGCGCATATATGCTGCCCAGCCCCAGTCCGTTAATTACGTGCTTTATAAAATCCATCGCCGCACCTTCCAACTACCTGTACAATTCGCTATAAACAATCCGAAAAGAGGGTGAGTCTTAATCACCCTCTTTTTGCCAATCGTTTTAACCTGTCGCAGTGCTGACTAGTCCATGGAATAGCCTTCGATTACCTTGTAGCTGTTGCCTTCAAACGAGGTGATTATAGCCTGACGAACAGGGTTGCGGTTCTCATCAAAAGTGGTGATGCCGGTTAGGCCATTGTAATTTGTCTCCCTCAGGGCTTCGATAATCTTGTCGGCTTCTGTCGAGCCGGCCCTTTCGATTGCGTCCGCGAGTATGTACATCGAGTCATAGCCGAGAACTGCGAACATGTTGGCGTCTTTATTGTATGTTTCCTTGTACTTCTTAAGGAAATCCTGAACCGCGGGGTTGGGGTCGGTCGCCGAATACTGGCTGCAGAAATACGCGTTTGCCAGCGCGTCCACATTGGATTTGTCGATGACTTCCAAAACCCCATCCCAGCCGTCGGCACCGAGGAGTTTTGCTTTAAGCCCATGGGCTTTCGCCTGGCCGACAATAAGGGCAACGTCGTTGTAGTAAACCGGTATCATCAAAACATCGGGGTTGCTGTTGATGATTTTTGTAAGCTGCGAATTGAAGTCGGTGCTCTTTGAGGCGTACCCTTCCTTGTTGGTGACGGTCATGCCGAAGCCCTTGGCCGACGCCTCGAAAGCGTCGGCAATTCCTTTTGAGTAGGTGTCGTCGATGTCATAAAGGATTGCCACGGTGCTGGCGCCCAGTTTATACTTGGCGTAATGAGCCATCAGCCTGCCCTGATACGGGTCGATAAAGCAGGTGCGGAAGACGTTCTCGCCGTTCTGCGTGATGGATTCTTCAGTCGCCGAGGGGGTAATCATCGGCATGTTGTCTTCAACCGCTTTTTGGGCCACCGCTTTGGTGGGTTTGGAGGTTACGTCGCCCACCAGCGCGACAATCCCCTCGTCGACCAGCCTGTTGTAGGCGTTCAGCGCCTCGGTGGCGTCGCCCTTTTCATCGTAGCATATGAATTTAATCTGCTTTCCTAAAATTCCGCCATCTTTGTTGATTTCCTCAATCGCAAGCTTCACAGCGTTGATTACGGCCTCGCCGTACTGGGCAACCTCGCCGGTAAGCGGAGCCAATCCTCCGATTTTTATGACATTCTTGTCCTCTGACTTGCATCCCGCAAAAACAACTGTCAGCATCAACACAGCCGACACAAGTGCAATCAATCGCCTTTTATTCATTAAATTCACCCTCCGTTGCTGTTGAATTGTTATTCGCGACAAGCTTATGGTTACTTTATTATACTAGCTGATTTGAAACAATGCAAGTATCAAATACGGGCAAATTTTAATATTATTTTACCGATTTAATATACAAAATCAATATAAATCCGCGTAAATTTACTCATAACGCCGAATAATTATGCTGATTTGAGGAAATGCCAGTATAAAAGGGGGTTTACATCGCGGCTAAAATATGTTAATATGAGCTGGTTACCTGCAGAGCCAAAACAATTTCCAATTCCCGGGCGGCGGAGTATGCCCGAAACGGGAATCATCATTTCCCCGTGCTGGGATTTAGGAGAAAGCAAAAGGGGTGAATTTCATGCTGAAGGAAGAAAAGGCATCCATCATCAGGGAGTTCGCGATGCATGAGAGTGATACCGGGTCCCCGGAGATTCAGATTGCTATTCTCACCAAGAGAATAAACGATTTGACCGAGCACCTGAAAATCCACAAAAAGGACCATCATTCTCGCCGCGGGCTGCTTAAAATGGTTGGTCATCGCCGCAACCTTCTCAACTATCTGATGAAGAAGGATATTGCGCGGTACCGCGCCATTATTGAGAAGCTTGGCATCCGTAAATAATGGGACGATAAGGCAGGCGGTGGCCAACCTCCTGCCTTAATGATTTTCCGGCTGCCGACGGGACGAACGGGTTTAGCAGTGAAACGACTGCTCAGCACGGAGGGTGAGCAGTGGTTTTATTGTTAAACTCCGTTCGGATTCCGTACCGACAAAGGCAGGCAAAGTCTTTGGTCGGCAAGTAACAAAATCAAAAAACGAATTTGAACGGAGGAGTATTGATGTTTGAAAATTACAGGGTGTTTGAGACCACCTTGGCCGGCCGCCCGCTTGTGGTGGAGACCGGCAAGGTAGCCCAGTTCGCGAACGGCTCGTGCCTCATCAGGTACGGCGACACCGCGGTGCTGTGCACCGCGACCGCGTCCGACAAACCCCGTGAAGGGGTGGACTTTTTCCCGCTGTCGGTGGATTACGAGGAAAAGCTGTATGCGGTCGGGAAAATCCCCGGCTCATTCTACCGCCGTGAGGGCAAGCCGAGCGAAAAGGCTATTCTCGCTTCCCGCGTCATTGATAGGCCAATCCGCCCGCTGTTTCCGAAAGGGATGAGGAACGACGTTTCGGTTGTGTGCACGGTATTGAGCGTGGACCCCGACTGCCATCCCGAAACCACCGCGATGATAGGCGCGTCCATTGCGATTTCAATTTCGGATATCCCGTGGGACGGGCCGATTTCCGGCGTGGTGGTCGGGCTGGTTGACGGCGAATATGTCATCAACCCGACGGCCGAGCAGGAAGCAAAATCCGAAATGCATGTTGTGGTCGCCTCGACCGCAGATTTGGTCGCGATGATTGAAGCAGGCGCCAACGAGATTGACAACGAGACCATGTTCAACGGGATTATGTTCGGACATGCCGCAAATCAGGAGATAGTAAAGTTCATCAACCAAATCACGGCTGAAATCGGCAAGCCGAAATTCACATTTGAAGCCAGCGAGCCCACCCCCGAAATGTACGAGGCTGTCAGGGAATTTGCGCTTGAAAAGATTAAGCACGCGCTGGACAACGAGGATAAAAGCGTGCGCGACGAGCGGCTGCTTGAGGTTTACAACGAGGCGCACGAGAGGTTCGACCCTGAATACCCTGAGCTTGCCGCAAAAATCGACGATTGCCTGTATGATTTGCAGAAAACCATAGTCCGGCGGTGGCTGCTGGATGAGGGCAAGCGGACGGACGGGCGCGGCCTTGATGAAATCCGGCCGCTCGCGGCCGAAGTCGGGCTGCTGAGGAGGACCCACGGTTCGGGGCTGTTCACCCGCGGGCAGACGCAGGTTCTCACCGTGGTTACTCTCGGCTCCACAAGGGACGCGCAGCTTCTGGACGGCCTTGACGAGGAGGACAGCAAACGGTATATCCACCATTATAACTTCCCGTCCTATTCGGTCGGGGAGACCAGGCCGCCGCGCGGCCCCGGCAGGCGGGAGATAGGACACGGCGCGCTCGCTGAGCGGGCTTTGCTGCCGGTTATCCCGTCGGTGGAGGAGTTCCCCTATACCATCAGGCTGGTTTCGGAGGTTTTGTCCTCCAACGGCTCCACGTCGCAGGGCGCAATCTGCGGCTCTACTCTGGCGCTTATGGACGCCGGCGTGCCGATTAAGGCTCCGGTCGCCGGAATTTCGTGCGGGCTTGTAACCGAGGGCGACCGCTATGTTACCATGGTCGACATCCAGGGGGTCGAGGACTTTTTCGGGGATATGGATTTCAAGGTGGGCGGCACCCATAAGGGTATCACCGCAATTCAGGTGGACATTAAAGTCCGCGGCCTGACCCCCGAAATTATCCGCGAAGCGCTTGAAAAGACCTACAAGGCGCGCTGTCATATCCTTGACGAAGTGATACTGAAGGCCATCCCGGCGCCGCGTCCTGAGCTGTCCCCGTACGCGCCGAAGATGCTCACCACAAAGATTGATATAGATAAAATCCGCGAAGTAATCGGCAAGGGCGGCTCGGTAATCCAGAAAATCCAGCTCGAATGCAACTGCAAAATCGACATTGAGGAAGACGGCAGCGTCTTTGTTTCGGCTCTGGATATAGGCGACGCAAAGCGCGCGCTGTCCGTTATCGAGACAATCGCAAAGGATCCTGAAGTCGGCTCGATTTACAAAGGCAAGGTTACCCGCCTGATGAATTTCGGCGCGTTTGTGGAAATCGCGCCGGGCAAGGAAGGGCTTGTGCATATCAGCAAACTGGATGTAAAACGGGCGAACAAGGTCGAGGATGTGGTTTCGGTCGGGGACGAGGTTATTGTAAAAATCACCGATATTGACGACCAGGGGCGGATAAACCTGTCCCGGAGGGACGCGCTGATTGAGGTGGAAGGGCTTGTGCCGGACAACAGCGTGCCGGACGCCCCCCGGCGTCCACGGCAGGACAGGCGCGGCGGGCACCGGCGAAGATAGTCGTTAGCAGGCGGGAATGAACCGGACGGTTTGTTCCCGCTTTTTTTGCGCCCGGCGCGCTGGACAAGCATGGAAAAAAACAATATAATTTAATTGGAAGAAGTACGGCGCCGTGCCGTTTTGGGGGTATAATCAATGCCGGTAACAGGGGTTCCAGTTTACGACATGCTCCGAAAATACCTTTCAAAAGGAAGGGTTTCCTTCCATACGCCCGGGCACAAGGGACATGCCGGTCTGATTGCGGGGCTGGCGTCGCTGTCGTGCGACCTTACCGAGCTGCCCGAAACCGCCAGCCTGTTTGACGGTGGGGACGCGATTGAGCAGGCGGAGCGGCTTGCGGCCGAGGCATTCGGCTCGGCGCTGACCCTTTTCAGCGCCGGCGGGTGCACTCTCTGTATCCAGACCATGCTCAAGCTCGCTGCGGCCGGCGGCAGGGCGGTTTTTGCCCGCAACTGCCATAAAAGCGCGGTCAACGCCGCGGCGCTGCTGGGGATAACTCCAGTATGGGCGTGGCCTACCGGCGAATTCGGGCAGGTTACTGCGCGGGATATCGAGGACGCGTTAAAAGAGCCGGATATCCGCGCGGTCTATATCACCAGCCCGGACTATTACGGGAATATCGCGGATATAAAGGGGATTTCCCGGCTGTGCGGGGAGACGGGGGTGCCGCTGGTTGTGGACAACGCGCACGGCAGCCATCTCGGCGCGTTCGGTCTTCACCCGTTGCAGCTCGGCGCCGATATGTCCGCCGATTCGTGCCACAAGACCCTGCCGGTGCTGACGGGAGGCGCGATGCTCCACATCGGGCGCGCCGGCGAGCCGGTTGAGGTTGACAGGGCGATTGCGAAAGCGGCGATGTCTTTCTTTGGCTCGACTTCCCCGTCATTTCCAATCATTGCGTCGCTGGATTTGGCGCGCGACTGGTGGGCAAGGGCGGGCGCGCAGGCGTACAGGCTGACCGCCGAGGCGGTGGAGGGTCTGCGGCAGGCGGCGGAGCGGGCGGGGACGCCTGCGCTTAATGGCTCCGGGCGCGACCCGGCTCGGTTCACCCTTGATTTGCGCGGGACAGGGGTTGACGGGGTCGAGGCGGCCGAATTCTTCCGCGAGCGGGGCTGCGAACCCGAATACGCGGATTTCGGCTTTGTGGTTTTCATCATCACCCCGTTTAATACGCCTGACCATCTCCGCCTGCTTTGCGGGGCGGTCAGGGATTTGCCGGTGCAGATAAGTCGGGGCCGTTTTATAAGAAGGAAAAAGCGGGACGATTTATACCTTTGCGCCGGAGGCGTCGAGCGTCCCAAGGCCGAGATTTCGTTAAGGGAGGCGCTCTTGCTGCCCTGCGAGACGG
Organism: Clostridiales bacterium DTU033; assembly: GCA_001513365.1. Classification (GTDB taxonomy): domain Bacteria; phylum Bacillota; class Clostridia; order Oscillospirales; family Acutalibacteraceae; genus Avimonas. The sequence continues at coordinate 9,192 of LFTH01000127.1, forward strand.
TGGACACTATAAACGCCGCGGGCAGGGTTTCGGCCGCCGCCGTGGGCTTATGCCCTCCCGGAATTGCCGCGGTTGTGCCGGGGGAGCGGATAAGCGCGGAAATGGCCGAGAGGCTGGACTTGCAGGGGATAAAAAAGGTAGTGGTTGTAAAATAGATTGTAGGTATCAGACGTTAGACTTCAGACGATTTTTTCGGTGTCGTGGCCGGACCACCGCCAGACACTGACAAAAAAGCAAATCCGCTTGTATCAAAACCTGATATGTAATATAATTAATTAGACGGTTTGTTAAAGAATATATCCGGCATTTTTCCATAACCTGTATTAAACAGGGCAAAAAAACCAATCATGAAAGCGGGGAGATATTATTGATGAAACTGGTTTTGGCGATTGTCAACAAAGACGACAGCGGGACCGTATTGTCAGCCTTGACGCAGGAAGGGTTCACGGTTACCAAAATCGCGACCACCGGCGGGTTTCTGATGTCCGGCAACACCACTTTTCTGGTGGGCGTGGACGACGGCCGGCTGGACGATGTAATCAGAATAATCGAGAGGCATTCAAAGAAACGCAGCCAGATGATACCCAGCACAACATACAACAATAACGCCTACACCTCCATTCCTGTCGAGGTAACCGTCGGCGGGGCGACTGTGTTCGTGCTGAATGTCGAGCGGTACGAAAGGCTCTGATTTAAGACGGGCCGGCGCCGGCGGCAACAAAAAGGGCTGGGGGGCTAAAAATCATGCGTTTTGCCGGGTTTGAGGGTAATCAGAGCGCCAAGCGCATTCTTTCCTCGTTTGTGGACAGGGGGCGTATCCCGCACGCCGTATTGATTGAAGGCCCCGCGGGCAGCGGCAGAAGGACGCTGGCCAAAATCCTTGCGCAGGCCGCTGTCTGCGTATCTTCAGGCGAAAAGCCCTGCGGGGTATGCGGCCACTGCAGGAAAATGTCAAGCGGCAACCATCCCGACGTTTTAATGATTGGCGGGGAGGGCCCGTCAAGCTCCTTCCCTGTCGAGACCGTGCGGGAAATCCGCAGCAGCGCGTATATACTGCCGAACGAGGCGGAATATAAGGTGGTAATCCTCTCGGGCGCTGATGAGACGTCCACCGGGGCGCAGAATGCCCTGCTGAAAATCCTTGAGGAGCCTCCGCCCCACCTTCTGTTCATACTGACGTGCGAAAACCGTTTCAAGCTTTTGCCCACCATCCAGTCCCGCGTGGTCGGGGTTGCGCTCGGCGCGGTTGATGCCGACACCGCGACCGGCGCGATTATGCGGATTCTTCCGAGGACGGGCGAAGAGGACGCAAGGCGCGCCGCCGAGGCGTTTGACGGGATAATCGGGCAGGCGGTAAAAGGGCTTGCAGACGGCACGTTTAAACTGGCTGTTGAGATTGCCCCTGAAATAGCGCAGGCGGTCGCGGCGCCAAACGAGCTTGAGCTTTTAAAGCTCACCGCTAAACTGGAAAAGGACAAGTCCGCCTGTAACGCCGTTTTGAACCTGATTTCCCTGATTTTCAGGGACGCTTTAGCTCTGCGCGTCGGATATAAGAATAATATCTCCTCTGACTTTGATACTGCCGCTTCCCTTTCAAAACTGCTCACCAAAGGGCAGCTTATGGCGTTGGTTGAGGAAGTGGAGCGGCTTAAATCTTACCGCAATACCTATATGAACAATACGCTGCTTGTTACCCTGATGTGCAGCCGCCTTCGCGAGGCCGCGGGGCGTTGAGTTTTAATTTGGAAATCGTCGCAGTTGAACACTGTATTCAGATAGAAAGGCATGGTAAACCGCATGGCGGAAATCGTAGGCATTAAATTCAGGAACATGGGAAAACTTTATTATTTCGACCCCGACGGGCACAAGTTCGCGCGCGGGGAGATGGCGATTGTGGAGACCACTTACGGGCTTGAATGCGGCGAGGTGGTGGTACCTAACCGCGAGGTCAAGGATGAGGATATAGTAAAGCCTTTGAAAAAGGTGATACGCCCGGCACAGCCGGAGGACATTAAGCGCCTTAAGGAGAACATGGAAAAAGAAAAGCGGGCGTTTGACATCTGCCTTGAAAAAATCGCTGCGCATAAACTGGCAATGAAGCTGGTAAACGTGGAGTACACCTTTGACAACTCCAAAATCCTGTTTTACTTCACTGCCGACGGGCGGGTTGATTTCAGGGAGCTTGTCAAGGATTTGGCGTCGGTCTTCCGCACCCGGATTGAGCTGCGCCAGATAGGGGTGCGGGACGAGGCGAAAATGCTGGGCGGTATCGGGATTTGCGGGCTGCCGTTCTGCTGCACCCGGTTTTTGAATGATTTTGAGCCGGTGTCCATCAGAATGGCAAAAGAGCAGGGGCTGTCCCTCAATCCGACTAAAATATCGGGTTCGTGCGGCAGGCTGATGTGCTGCCTTAAATATGAGCAGGAAATCTATGACGAGCTGCTTAAGACCACCCCGAAAGTCGGCGCGATTGTCAACACCAAAGAGGGCAGGGGGGTTGTTTCCGAGGTAAACCTGCTGACCGGCAACCTCAAGGTGGTGCTGGATAAAGCGCCTGAATCCCCGCCGGTCTCGGTCCATGTGCGGGACGTAACCGTAATCAGGGATTCGCAGATAAAGATTGAGGAGGAAGAAGCCGAGGAGCTTTTGGGGCTGGAAGACGACTGATTAAGGCTAAAGACGTTGAGCGTTAAGGGCAGTTTTTACAGAGTCGGGCGCAAGGCGGTCGGCGGCGGGGGAAGATGAGTTTTTATTATCAGCCGCCGGCGGCTGATAATAAAAAAAGATTGATTTTTTCTCCTTCTGTGCTATTATTTAATAGGCGGCCTGCTTCTGGCAGGCCCGTTGAATGGTAGATACGAAGGAGGTGCTTTTCGTGGCATATATTATCAACGACGAATGCATTTCATGTGGAGCCTGTGAGCCTGAATGCCCGGTGTCGGCTATTTCCGAAGGCGACGGCAAATATGAAATCAATCCCGATCTTTGCACCGAATGCGGGGCATGCGCTGATGTCTGTCCTGTGGGTGCTCCCCAGCCGGAATAATACATATATTCATAAGGTTGGAATTTGCCGGGCGTGCTGTTTGGGCTGCCCGGCATTGTTATAGATGGATGATTAAAACGGGGGATTGGGATGAGCGGCGGGATACGGATTGAGGATATCGGAGGCGGTTTTTCGGTCGAGGTGTCGGCTGACCACGGGTTTGGGACCGACGCGTACCTGCTGGCGTGGTTTGCGGCGGTCAGGCCGCGGCAGAAGGCCTGCGACCTCGGCACCGGCTGCGGGATAATACCGCTGCTGTGGTGCAGGCGGCAGCCTTCGGTGGTGGTTACCGCGGTCGAAATACAAAAAGAGGCGGTTGAAATGGCGAGGCGGTCGGCGGCGCGCTGCGGCGTCGGCGACCGGGTTACAATTCACCACGCCGATTTGCGGGACTGGAAAAGGATTATAGAACCCGGCTCGCAGGATTTGGTGGCAATCAACCCGCCGTATTATCCGCGCGGAAGCGGGAAGCTTTGCGAATCCGCCGCCGCCCGGATTGCCCGCCACGAGGGGGAGGGCTGCAGCTTTCTTGACGCCGCCTGCGCGGCGTACGGGCTGCTGAAAACCGGGGGCAGGTTTTGTTTTTGCCACAAACCCGAAAGGCTTGACGATATCCTGAAAACCCTCGATGAAGCCCGCCTTGTCCCGAAACGGCTGGTCTTTGCGCACCATTCCCCAAAATCCGAGCCGTGGCTGTTTTTGTGCGAGGCGCGCAAGGGGGTTTCAAAGGGGATAAAAGTCCTGCCCCCGTTTATATCCACCGATTATCACGGCAACCCCACCGAGGAATATCTTAGCGTATATAAAACCGAAAGGGAATGATGCGTATGCCGGGCAGGCTGGTTTTGGTGGGTACTCCGATAGGGAACCTTTCGGATATGTCCCCGCGCGCGGTACAGGCGCTGAAGGAATGTGATTTTATCGCCGCCGAGGATACCCGCGTTACCTTAAAGCTGCTGAACCATTTTGAAATCAAAAAGCCGCTTGTGAGCTATTATGAGCATAACAAAAAAGAGCGCGGCGAGCAGATAGCGCTGAGGATTATGTCCGGCGAGACCTGCTGTCTTGTAACCGACGCGGGCATGCCCGTGATATCCGACCCGGGCGGGGATTTGGTCGCGCTCTGCTGTGAAAAGGGAATTGAAATCGGGGTGGTGCCGGGGCCGAGCGCGCTGACTGCGGCTCTGGCCGTTTCGGGGCTTCCGGCCGGCAGGTTCACCTTTGAAGGGTTTTTGAGCACCGCCCGCAAAAGCCGCAGGGAACACCTTGAGGCGCTGGTTCGCGAGCGGCGCACCATGGTTTTTTACGAGGCGCCTCACAAGCTGCGCGCGACCCTTGAGGATTTGCTCTTTGCGCTTGGGGACAGGAGGATTGCGATTGTCAGGGAATTGACCAAGGTGCATGAGGAGGTTATCAGGACAACCCTTAAAGGGGCGGTGGAAAGGTTTTCAGATGAAAACCCCCGCGGGGAGATTGTTCTTATAATCGAGGGAGCGGCGGAGGAAAGGGAAGAAAAACATACCCCAGAACAGGCCGCAGAGATTGCCTTTGAGCTTATGGAAAAGGGGCTTTCGGCGTCCGAAGCGGCAAAACAGGCGGCGGCACAGACGGGGGTTAAAAAAGGGGAGATATACCGCGCCCTGACAAGGGGCGGCAGCGGCTGATTTTTCCGGCGCCGGCCGAGCGCCGGTTTTTTGATGTTGACAGGGATTGAGCATTAGACGTTGTTGTCAAATCAGGGAACAGCGCGCGGAGTTTGGGCGGATACGGCCGCGGGAACGGGAGCGAATATGGAATTTGCCCTTATCCGCTTTTTATGGATAGATATTATTTTTTTGTTTAACGCTTTACTTTATTAGCACATTAGTATATAATAACCCTGTCAGTTAATAGCTACTTTCGGGAAAGGGGAAAAATCTGATGAAGATACTGTTTAAAACCGCTGCGCTGATAACCGCGGCTGTTTTTGCCGTGATGTTATTCGGCGGCTGCAGCAACGAAAAGCTGGAGTACATAGTACTGGACGAGGCGCTGGCGGACGAGGAATACGCGATTGGTTTCCGCAAGGCGGACGTGGCCCTGCGGGACGAGGTTCAGCGGATACTTGTCGAGATGAAGAATGACGGCACCCTCGCCGAAATCACCGAAAAGTGGTTTGACGAGGACATTTCGACCGTGCCCGATACCTTTACCCCAATCGGCTCGGACGACGATTCCCTCGACAAGATAAAGGAAAAGGGCGAGTTTATCCTTGGGCTTGACTCCAAATTCCCTCCGATGGGATATGAGGACGACGACGGGGAGATAATCGGGTACGATATTGACCTTGCAAAGGAAGTATGCAAGCGGATGGGCGTTGAGCTCAAGCTCCAGCCTATTATTTGGGCGCAGAACGTGAATGAGCTGAATGCCGGAAATATCGACTGTATCTGGAACGGGATGACCATAAATCAGGACCGCGCCGAGAAGATGTGCCTGTCCGAGCCTTATATGAACAACCGCCAGGTTGTGATAACGCTGAAGGATTCCGGAATTACAAAGCTGTCCGACCTTGAGGGCAAGACCGTGATCCTGCAGAACGGCTCCACCGCTTCCGAGGCATTGGACAGCAGAGCCGACATCAAGAGCAAGATTAAAGGCGGCAAGCCGATAGAAGTCGATAATAATGTTCTTGCGATGTACGAGCTTAGAAACCGCACCAGCGATGCAGTGGTTATGGACGAGATTGTGGCGCGCTACTATATCGCCCACCTGACAGAGCTTGAAGACGTCGCGAGCGAGCTTGAGGACGGCGAAACCGACAATTAAGAATACAGGTTAAGTTTTCAACACCTGCCGCGGAATGCGGCAGGTGTTGAAACGCTGTGCGCAAAACGCTGCGTGTACGCAGATTAAAGGCGAGGTTGGCTTATGACATGGGATGATATCCTGAATATCGTGGTTAGGATGGCGGAGACTTCCTTAACCACCCTGCAGCTGTTTTTTATGACCCTGATTATTTCGCTGCCGCTTGGGCTTTTGATGGCGGCCATAAGGATGTCCAAAATCCGCCCGATGTCCTTTTTGATGAGAGGGTTTTTGCTTGTTATGCGCGGCACCCCGCTGATGCTGCAGCTTGTCTTCTTCATGTACGGGGTCAGGCTGCCGTTTCCGCGCCTGCATGTCGCGGTGGTCGCGTTCGGGCTTAATTACGCCGCATATTTCGCGGAAATCTACCGCGGGGGGATTGAAAGCATTCCGTCGGGGCAGAGAGAAGCGGCAAACGTGCTCGGCTTTTCCAAAAGGCAGACCTTTTTCAGGATTATCCTGCCGCAGGTGGTGCGAAGAATTCTGCCGCCGATGGGGAACGAGTTCATGACGCTGGTCAAGGACACCGCGCTTGCCCGCATTATCGGGGTTACGGAAATCACCTCGTTCGCCGAGAGTATGCAGTCCAGGCATGTTACCATACTCCCTGTCGTGATTGCGGGCATATTCTATCTTGTAATGAACTCGGTGGTCTCGAAATGCTTTGCAGCGGCCGAAAAACGGCTGGGTTATTACAGCCCGTAACGGATTGGCGAAAGGTTTGGTCTTAGCATGAAAATTCTCACAGTCAGGAACATACAAAAATCCTTTGGGAAGGAGCCGGTGCTGCGCGGCCTGTCCTTTGACATCTCGCAGGGCGAGGTTTTGTCGGTTATCGGGCCGTCGGGTTCGGGCAAATCCACCCTGCTGCGCTGCGTTACCCTGCTTGAGCGGATTGACGCCGGGTTTATCGCGTACGGCGACCTTGTGATGGCGAAGACCGACGAGGCGAGCGGGAAAGCGGTATACAGCCCCGCGCCGGCGCTGCAGCAGATACGGCGCAGGTTCGGGCTGGTGTTCCAGAATTTTAACCTGTTCCCGCATTTTTCGGTGATGCGGAATATCACCGAAGCGCCGATACATGTCGCTGGCAAGAGCCGCGAGGAGGCCGAAAGAGAGGCAAGGGCGCTGCTTGAAAAGGTGGGGCTTGGCGAAAAGGCCGACTCGTACCCCTGCGAGCTTTCAGGGGGGCAGCAGCAGCGGGTGGCAATCGCGAGGGCGCTGGCAATGCAGCCGGATATCCTTTTTTTCGACGAGCCGACGTCCGCGCTTGACCCGGAGCTGACCGGAGAAATCTTAAAGGTAATCCGCAACCTCGCCGAGGAAAAAATGACAATGGTGATTGTAACCCACGAAATGGCGTTTGCCCGCGACGTCTCCGACCGGGTGATTTTCATGGACGACGGGGCGATTGTGGAGCAGGGCGACCCGAAACAGGTAATAGAAAACCCAAAGAGCGAACGCACCAGGGCGTTTTTAGCGAGGTTCAGCAACAGTTAAATCCTTTATATAAAGTCAAGCCTGCCTGTTTTGGCAGGCTTTTTAATACAGGCGGAGGAAGGGCTTTGACGCCGCACAACTGCAAAGGCGGCCGATATAATGTAAAAAGGGATAATATAGCCGTAAGGGTCGGGGAAAATATTATGAATTCTGTGGTTGAATAAATTTAAAAAAGCTACTATAATATTCTGTATTTCAAAGACTGTACGGCCGCGCTTGAGGGCAAAGGGTTAAGTGCAGAGATTTTTGAGAGGATGGTGTTCAGCGCCATGAAGGTGATTATTGTCGGGTGCGGGAAAATCGGATATACGATTGCGAAGGCCCTGGCCGAAAAAAAGGGTATTTATGTAACGGTGGTGGACAAAAACCCTGATATTTTTGAAAGCGATGTTGAGCCGATAGACGCAATATTTATCCATGGTAACGGGGCAAACGAAAAAACGCTGATTGAGGCCGGGGCCAAAGACGCCGATTTGATTGTAAGCACGACCGACGCCGATGAATTAAATGTATTGTGCTGTATTATGGCTGAACGCCTTGGGACAAAACATTCAATCGCGAGGGTGCGAAACCCTGAGTATATGCTGGAATACAACGAGCTCTGGAAGGACCTTGGAATTGACGTGGTAATCAACCCCGAACGGCAGACCGCAAGAGAGATTTCAAAGATTTTAAGATACCCCGCCGCCGATGAGGTGGATACCTTTGTGGGCGGCAGGATTGAAATGGTCTCTTTTAAAGTGTCCGAAACTCCGGGATATTTCGTGGGCAAAAAGGTGTCCGAGCTTTTTGACAGGACTATGGGAATCCTGCTTGCGATTGTTGAGCGGGAAAACAGCGCGCTGATACCATACGGGGATTTTGTGTTTGAGAAATCCGACACCGTGAGAATTCTCGGACGCCCGTATCATATCATGAAATTCCTGACCCATATCAAGCGCAGGCCAAAAAAAGAACAGCAGGTTATGGTGATAGGCGGCGGAAGGATTACCCATTATCTGGTCGAGCTTTTGAACAGGCATATGATGAAAGCCCAAATCAAAATCTTTGAAAAGGACAGGGAGAAATGCGAGGCGCTGTTTCAAACCCTGTCTTTAGCCGGGCTTGATAACAACTGCCTGATTATTCACGGGGACGGAACGAACGAGGAGCTTTTAATCGCCGAGGAAATTAACAGGATGGACGCCTTTGTGGCTCTGACCGACAAGGATGAAGAAAACGCGATTATCTCCCTTTACGCCCTTCAGACAGGGGTTAAAAAGGTGGTTACAAAGGTAAATCACATCCATCTGAGCATGATAAGCAATCTGGGGTTAGGGCTCGGCAGCATTATCACCCCGAAAAACATAACGGCGAATACCGTTGTCCGGTATGTTGAAGGGCTGACCGGCGTCATCGGAAGCAATATAAAATTGATGCACCGGATTTTTTCGAGCAAAGACGGGAACGTCGAGGCGATTGAGTTTCAGGTCAACAAAAAAGCAAAATATTTCGGCAGACCCATCAGGGACTTAAACCTTAAGAAAGGAATTCTGATAGGCTGTATCAGCAGAGGCTCGGACGTCATCATTCCGTCGGGGGATACTGAGATACAGTTGGGGGACAGCGTGATTATCATAACGAAAAACAATGATATCCGCGATTTGGACGATATTATAGCGGCAAAATAGAGTATTAAATAAAGAGGGATAAACATAAAATGAACCGCAGGCTTATTTTCAAATCAATCGGGAGCATTCTTCGGATAGAAGCGTTACTCATGCTTTTTCCCCTTGTCGTTTCATTGATATATGGCGGCGGGGATTATTGGGCATTCCTGTGGTCAATCCTGATAACGTTCGCCGCAGGTATGTTGCTGGCAAGCATAAAGCCAAAGAACCGAAATTTCAGAACCAGGGACGCTTTTGTCGTTGCCGGGTTATCGTGGTTTTTGTTTTCGCTTTTCGGCGCGCTGCCGTTCTTATTCTCCGGGTGTTTCAACAGCTTTATAGACTGCGTATTCGAGGCCGTGTCGGGCTTTACCACCACAGGCGCATCCGTCTTAACCAGTGTCGAAGGACTGCCGAAAGGGATACTGTTTTGGCGCAGCTTTTCCCATTGGGTTGGCGGCATGGGCATTCTTATGTTTATGATGGCGGCGCTTCCGTCCATAAACGCGTCGTCGGTCAATCTTCTGCGGGCGGAAAGCACCGGCCCGTCGCCTGATAAAATCGTCCCGAAGATACGGCAGACAGCCAGAATTCTGTATATGATATATATCGCGCTGACCGTTTTGCTGATAGTCTTTCTGATTATTTCCGGGCTTCCGGTCTACGATTCCCTTATCAACGCCTTTTCAACGGCGGGTACGGGCGGTTTTTCAAGCCTGAACGCGAGTATCGGCGGGTACAACAGCCTCGCCGCCGAGATAGTCATAACCATATTTATGTTTTTGTTCGGGGTTAATTTTTCGCTTTATTTTCTTATTTTTGACAGGAAGTTTTCAAGATTTATCAGGGACGCCGAATTGAAAGTGTATTTCGGGGTTGTGGCGGCCGCAATTATTATCATCGCAATCAATATTTCCGGGCTTTACGGCGGGTTTGCCAACGCTCTTAGACATTCGTCTTTTCAGGTTTCGTCAATCATATCGACCACCGGGTATGCGACTGCGGATTTCAATCTGTGGCCAACTTTAAGCAAAGTAATACTGGTGTTTTTAATGGCGTCGGGCTGCTGCGCCGGCTCCACCGGCGGAGGAATAAAGCTTATTAGGTTTATCATTCTTTTCAAAGCGGTAAAAATCGAACTGGGCAAGATTTTTCATCCCGGAAGAATAGACGCGGTGTCAATCAACGGCAAGAGGATAAGCAGGGATATCGTGTCAAGGACCGCTTTGTTTTTCTTTGTTTATTTCGCGTTTTTCATTCTTTCGGTGATACTGGTTTCGATTGACGGACACGATATTGTTACCAGCACAACATCGGTTATTGCCTCGTTGAGCAATATCGGCCCCGGCCTTGGCACCATCGGGCCGGCGGGGAATTATTCCGCGTTTTCTCCCTTTTCCAAGATTGTCCTGTCGTTCTGCATGATTGCGGGACGCCTTGAGTTTTTCCCGGTGCTGGTTTTGTTTGTTCCGTCAGTCTGGAAAAAAGGATTGATAAAATAATTTCGGGCGTTTTTTGCCCAAAATCATTCCTGCGGCAAACAGCGGGAAAAACGCCGACCGGGGTTTTAAGGGGACAGGGATATAAAACCAAAAACCGCGCTTGTCTCGGCAGGGGAGATACGGCGGGGGATTAAGCTACGGTATTCGCCTGTTGTCGAGGCGATTTTACATTCAAATTACTTGACAATCAAATTATTTTGTGGTAGTTTTGTTGCATGCAAAAAGCTGTTTTGCGATAAATAAGTTTTGGAAAGAGGTGCGTTATGGCTGTCAGGATTATAACCGACAGTTCCTGCGACCATCCGTTTTGGGTTCAGGAAAAATGGGATATAAAAATGATGTCGTTCAAGGTAATTTTTGGGGATAAAGAATATGTGGAAGGGAAAACCCTTACAAACCAGCAGTTTTACGAGTTAATGCACGCCGCCACCGAAATCCCGAAAACCGTCCAGATTTTGCCGGTGGAATTTGAGGAGGTTTTCAGGCCGTATGCCGAGGCGGGGGACGAAATGGTGGTCCTGCCGATTTCAAAGCATATGAGCGGGACATACAACAGCGCATTGATGGCGAAAGAGCAGTTTCCGGACGCGAAAATCTACGTGGTTGATACCCTGAACACCTCGTTTGGGCTCGGCCTTTTGGTCGACATGGCGGTCAGGTTCCGCGACCAGGGCATGGGCGCAAAGGAAATCGCCGAGCGTATCGACAGCATAAAGGAAAAAGTGCGGCTGTACGCCGTAATCGGGGATTTGAAATACCTTAAGATGGGCGGCAGGCTTTCCTCGGCCGGCGCCGCTGTCGGTACCCTGCTCGGAATTAAGCCGATTGTATGCATCAGGGACGGCAAGGTGATAGGGATTGACAAGGCGCGCGGGATGAAGGCGGGGTACCAGACCGTGCTTTCGTATGCGGAAAAGGACGGTATTGATACCGATTATCCGGTGTATTTCGGCCATTCCGATTTCCCCGACGGGATGGCGGAGCTTCAGGCGATGTATAATGAAAGGTTCGGCGTCGGGGAAATCCACACCTCCGAAATCGGCCCGATTGTCGGCACCCATGCCGGCCCGGGCTGCGCGGGAATTGCTTTTGTGGCAAAATAAATACTGAAATAGTCTAGGGGCGCTCAAAACCCGAAACGGCCGCGTTTTGGGTTTTTGGCGCCCCTTTTTTTGCTTTAATCCTCGATTATTTCGCGTATGTCGTACACCCGCGAGTACTCCTTTGTGTCCGGGTTTCTGACCACTTCGCTGCGGTTCCTGTGCAGCAGCAGGATAATCGGGTAAATGTCTATCCAGATTTCGCTGTTGCATTCCTTTTGGGATTCGTCAAATATCAGTTGCAGTCCTATGTGAAGGTGGGTCTGGCGGATGTTGTTGGTATTCTCGTTCAGGCTGTAACCGGAGCGCCCCATATATCCGATGACGTCTCCGGGCTTGACTGTTGAGCCGATTTTAAGCGATTTGTTGAACGGGAAATCCTTTCGAAGATGGGCGTAGTAGTAATAACGCTTGCCGTCGCGGCTGCGTATCCCTATCCGCCATCCGCCGTACTGGTTCCAGCCGAGCGCTTCCACCGTCCCGCCTTCCACCGCGATAATCGGGGTGCCCACCGAGCCCATCATGTCGTGGCCGAGGTGCCTGCGCTTGAAGCCGTACGACCTGCCGGTCCCGAAATCGTCGTAGTGGTTGTAGTAAAAACCTTTCGCAATCGGAGAGAACGCTTTTATCCCGTATCTTCGCTCCCACCTTTTGCCGCTTTGGGAGCTTTGGTCCTTTACCTCGATTTCGTACCAACCGACAAGCCCCGAAAGGGCGGCGGTATAGGCTTCGAGATAATAGTCGTAGTATTTCAGGCCGGCGGCGAGCTCTTCAATTGTCTTGCCGGATTTGATTTGCTCCATCACAGCGTCAAGCTGGGAGGTTTTAAACCTTTTGAAATTATTGCCGTTTTTAGCCGCAAGATACGCAAGCAGGCTGATGAAGCTGACCGGGGTCTGGCTGTCGCGGTATTCCATGTCCAGCTTTATCGAGTAGTCCAGCGCCTGATATGTAACGTTAAAATCGACCCATTTGATGAAATCGTCCTGCTGCGCCTTGTTGGCGTTTGCCGCGGCCGACTGATAGTAAAAAAAACAGCCTGAGCCGGCCAATAAAAGCGCCGCAAAAAGGACGACGGCCGCCCGCGCCAGCCTTTTTCGGCTTACTATTATCACCATCCAGCATACACGCCTTTCCGCAAAGTAGGTACCGGTTATATATTATGATGCGGCGGCGGCTAAAATGCGCAGGTTTTGTCAGTTAAAACAGCCGGCGGCTGACAAAAAAACCGCCCGCGCTTTCCGCGGACGGGGAGATTTTGCGGCGAATGTCAATCCACCAGCCTGTGGGAGAGCCACCGTTTGCCGCGCAGTCTGATCAGGAAAATGCTCCCCCTGAACAGCCATTCAATAAACATCGCGGCCCATATCCCGTAAATCCCGAACGGCAGGATTACACCAAGGACATACCCCATCACCACCCGCAGCGTCCACATGCTGCCCAATGCCGTAAGCAGCGCAAAACGCGCGTCTCCGGCGGCGCGCAGGGCGGCGGGACTGACAAAGCTGATACTCCAAAACAGCGGGGCTGTAACCAGACTTGCATAGCATAACAGCTTGATTGCCGGGATAATCTCGGCAGCGGGGGAGAACAAGCCGATTAGGGGCGAAAGGAGAGGGAGCATAATCAGGCCGGTTACCCCGAGGGACAGCGAGCTTAATATTAAGAATACGCGCACATATTTTCTTGCGCTGTTATAATCGCCGCTGCCCACGCACTGCCCGACCACCGGGATTATGGCGAGGCTGAACGCCAGCCCTCCGACCTCCAACAGCACCAAAAACGACATGCTGATTGCGTTGACTGCTACCGCGCCGGTCCCCAGTTTAACAATAAAAGTCTGAGTAATCAGCTTGCCGGCGTTGAAGAACACCTGCTCGGCGGCGATAGGGATGCCGACTAACATCAGCCGCTTTTGCATATTTACGTCAATGCGCGCGATGTCCTTAATGCGCAGGGCAATTCTCTTGTGGATTGCGGTTATGTATATAAATGAGCAGAGCATGCCGAGCGCCCGGGATAAAAACATCGAGATTATAAGCCCGGTAATGCCCATTCTGAAAACTCTTAAAAAGGCGATGTTGAAAATCAGATAGCTGCCGTTTCTTATCAGGTACAGCCACAGCGAGGATTTTGTGTCGCCTGTCCCGCGCAGCACCCCGCAGACCGCGTCAATCAGAGCGACGAGCGGGTATGTAAGCGCGCTGCCGGTTAAATACATCTTTGCCCTGACGAGTACTTCGCGCTCCGCGCTTTTGAAAAGGAAAGTCAATATCGGCTCTGAAAAGGCGGCGAACACGGCGCCCGCCGCAATGGATACCACAGCCATCGCGGATATCGAATTGGCGGCGGTTGTAAATACCTGTTCGCGTTTGCCGGCGCCGGTGTACTGGGCGACCAGAACAGTGCCGCCGGTAGCGAGCGCGATAAAAATATTCAGCATGATGACGTTTATCGAGTCCACCATGCTGACCGCGGCTATTTCCGCTTCCCCGGATGAGCTTATCATCGCAGTGTTAAAAAAGGTGATGACGCTGTTGGAGAGCTGGTCAAAAAGCAGGGGGACAAATATTGCGATTACCTGCCGGTAATTCAGGGATTTGCCGGACAAGTGCCTGTCCAAAGCTGCGGATAAGCGAAGTTTAATTTTTAACAGCGATTCTACCGGCATAAATCCATCCTGCTCCATAATCCATAATCACACATACCAGTATATCATCTTTGCCTGTCAAGTTGCAATATACAGATTTTTGCCTAAAAAATTATTTTCGTAGGTATGAATGTAAAATATCAAGTTTTTTTGTGAATAATCATACTTGACAGGCGGCGGCGCGGCAAATACAATATATTGTACCACCGTTTTTAAAACCTACTTTATATAGTATAATTTTGCGGCAATTATACAGGCGGTTATAACCGTTGTTATGCTGTCTGTTTAGAAGATAAACTGAGAGGGGAATTGACCATGGAACTTACCAAAAACGCGCTGACAGTGCTTGAACGCCGATACCTTGCAAAGGGCGAGAACGGGGAGATTATCGAGACCCCGGAGGAGATGTTCCGGAGGGTGGCGCGTGCCGTTGCCCAGCCGGATTTGAATTGCCAGCCCGACAAGGATATAAGCGCTGTCGAGGAAGAGTTCTACAACCTGATGACCAGCCTTGAATTTCTTCCCAATTCCCCGACCCTGATGAACGCGGGGCGGCCCCTCGGCCAGCTTTCGGCGTGTTTTGTGCTGCCGATTGACGACAGCATGGAGGCTATTTTTGACGCGGTGAAGCAGGCGGCCTTGATACACAAGTCCGGCGGGGGCACAGGTTTTTCGTTTTCAAGGCTCCGCCCGAAGGGCAGCACCGTCAACACCACCGGCGGTGTCGCGAGCGGGCCGGTCAGCTTTATGCGCGTTTTCAACATGGCTACCGAGGCGGTAAAGCAGGGGGGCACCCGCCGCGGCGCGAATATGGGAATTCTGCGCGTCGACCACCCCGATATTCTGGAGTTTATCGACTGCAAGAAAAACAACGCCGATATTACGAACTTCAATATCTCGGTGGGGATTACCGAGGCGTTCATGAAGGCGGTGGAGGAAAGCGAGGATTACGACCTTGTGGACCCCAGCACCGGCAAGATAACCGGAAGGCTTAATGCCCGCGAGGTTTTTGATAAAATAGTCCATTCGGCATGGCGGAACGGGGAGCCGGGGATTATCTTCCTTGACAGGCTCAACAAGGACAACGTGGCTCCCACCCTCGGCGAAATAGAATCCACCAACCCGTGCGGGGAACAGCCCCTGCTGCCGTATGAAAGCTGCAATCTGGGCTCGATAAACCTTGTCAAGATGCTGAAGTTTAATGACGACGGGGCTGAAATCGACTGGGACAAGCTCGCAAAAACCGTGGAAAAAGCGGTGCATTTTCTTGATAATGTAATTGATGCGAACAAGTTTCCGCTTGAAAAAATAGCAAAGACCACCCGGATGACCAGAAAAATCGGGCTGGGCGTGATGGGCTGGGCGGATATGCTGCTCCACCTTGGAATTCCGTATAATTCTGAGGAAGCGGTGGCGCTGGCCGACCGCCTTATGAAATTCGTTTTAGGCTGCGGGCGCAGGGCGAGCGCGGAGCTCGCCAAAACGCGCGGCGCGTTCCCGCTTTTTGAGCAGAGCATATATAAGGACGGGCCGCCGCTGCGCAACGCGACCGTTACCACCATCGCGCCGACCGGCACCCTGTCGATTATAGCGGGGGTATCATCGGGTATTGAGCCGGTATTCTCGTATGTATATATCAGGAATGTGATGGACGGCACCGAAATGCTTGAAGTCAACCCGGTTTTAGAGGAAGTCCTGAAAAAGCGGGAGCTTTATTCGGACGAGCTTATGCGCCGTATCGCGGAGGAAGGCACCATCGCGCATTTTGAGGAAATCCCGGAGGATATACGCAGGGTGTTTGTGTCGGCGCACGATATTTCTCCGTCGTACCATATCAAGATGCAGGCGGCGTTCCAGAACCACACCGACAACGCGGTTTCCAAAACTGTAAATTTCCCGAACAGCGCGACAGTCGAGGAAGTGGCCGAGGTTTACAAGCTCGCGTACAGGCTGGGGTGCAAAGGCGTTACCATCTACCGCGACGGCAGCAGGGATTCGCAGGTCTTAAACCTTGCGTCAAAGAAAAGCGGGGATGATGAAAAAGCCGAAGAGGAGAACAGTTCAGGCCCGTCTTACGTGGTCGTCCCCCGCCCCCGCCCCGACATTACCCAGGGAATGACCGAGAAAATGGGTATCGGGTGCGGCAACCTCTACATCACGGTGAATTATGACGACTACGGTATTTGCGAGGTGTTCACCAATACCGGCAAGGCGGGCGGCTGTCCCTCCCAGTCGGAGGCGACCGCGCGGCTTGTCTCGATTGCGCTGCGCTCCGGCATTGACGTGAAGACAATCACCAGCCAGCTCAGGGGAATCCGCTGCCCGTCCACAATCAGACAGAAGGGGATGAAATGCACCTCCTGCCCCGACGCGATTGCGCGGGTGATTGAAAAAGTGGTGGCCACCAACGGCTTTCACGAGGGAGGGGCGAGTTTCGTTACGCTGGCGTCCGGTTACCAGTCGGGCGACGACTCAAACCCGATGTCCCAGATGCGCGCCTGCCCCGAATGCAGCGCAAAGGTGGAGCATGAAGGCGGCTGCGTCATCTGCCGCAACTGCGGTTACTCAAAGTGCAATTAAAAGCTTATACTGATAAAAAACCTGCGGTAAGCAAGTCGCTTGCCGCAGGTTTTTTGTAAAATGCTGGCGGGATACCGGCAAGGGATACCGTATAACCAAAGGCAAAAACGGCGTTATCAACCGGATTTTCCGCCTTTGAGAGTGGTCAGGCTGGTTTTGCCGCCCCTTTTTGCAATGCTTTTGCCCATCAGGATATCGGGTTTGCCTGTTCCGTTGGCGTCCGGGATTACCCCGATTACCTTATAACCGCATTTTCTGAAAAATACGTAAGGGTGCCTGCCGCGGCAGACCACATTCGATATTTTGTCGCCGGTATTGGTGAACAGGTTGACGTCGGAAAGGCTGGTGGAAGAGCTCAAATCATCGGTGCCGAGTATCACCGTAAGCGCGCCTCTCGACGCCGCCTCTTTTTCGAGCGCCTTGACAAGCCGCCTTCCAATCCCGCGCCCCTGATGGGACTTTTTGACCACCAGCGGGTGCATCTCCCATACTATCCCGTCGTAATCCGGCAGGCCGCCCACAATTCCGACGACATCCCCGTTTTCATCGTGCGCGCACAGGCATATGCGGTTGGGCGCCAACAGGGTGTTCACGACAGAGCGCGCGATTTCGGCCGCGGGCCAGAATTCGGGGTTTTCGAGCAGGATTTCGGCTGCCTGCCGCCGGTGTTTGCGGTTCTGTCTTTCAAGCTGGCGTATATGTAGCTTCATGGCGCAAATCCTTCTTTGATTTTTATTATTATATTTGCAATACTGGGCAAATTATAATCAAAAAAATAAAAACGTGAAATCATACAAAAATGGTGTGAAATTATTGGCTGAATATTACTGTTTGATTGGTTGACATTGTAAACAGTCTAATTATATAATTGTTATAAATTTCGACCAGTATCGTGAGGGCGGCGGAATTTGACCGCCGGGTTTACAGATAATTATATTGTCCAAAAAAATCATCTGTCAAGACGTTTTGAAAGGATAAGTACCGAATGGAAAGAGAAAAGATAAGGATTTTGATTGTCGGGGCCGGTTACGCCGGGGTGCTGACAGCCAAAAAGCTGGAAAAGCGGCTCAGGAAGAACCGGGATGTGGAAATCTCGATTGTGGATAAAAACCCGTTTCACACAATGCTTACCGAGCTTCACGAGGTTGCCGCGAACCGGGTGGACGAACACAACATCAGGCTAAGCCTTAAAAAAATCTTTGCCGGCAGAAAAGTCAATGTGATACAGGATAAAATAACAGACATTGATTTTAACGGCAAGACCGCGTCCGGCTTAAACGGCAGCTACAGGTACGATTATCTGGTGGTCGCGACCGGCTCGCGGCCGGCTTTCTACGGGGTGGACGGCGCCGAGAAGAATTCCCGCACCCTGTGGTCATACGACGACGCGGTGGCACTGAGGGAGCATATACTGGACTGTTTCCGCAAAGCGTCGCGGGAGACGGCGCCTGATGAGAAAAAGAAACTGCGGACGTTCTTTGTGGTGGGCGCCGGCTTTACCGGCACCGAGATGATGGGCGAGCTTGCCGAGTATGTCCCGATTCTGTGCGAGGAGTTTGAAATCGACCGGGAGCTGGTCAGCCTGTACCTTGCCGACATGCTGCCGCGCGCGGTCCCCAACCTGCCCGAAAAGCTGTCCAAAAAAATCCAAAAAAGGCTTGAAAGAGCCGGCGTACGGCTTTTTTTGAATTCGGACGTGGTGAAGGTCGGGGAGGATTTCATCGAACTGGACTGCGGCGGCGAGCGCCGGCGGGTTGACACAGATACGGTGATTTGGGCCGCGGGCATTGAAAGCTCCCGCCTTGCGGGCGCTCTGGCGGGGAAACTGCCAGCGGGCGAGCATAACCGCCTGAAAACCGACAGGTACCTGCGTTCGCTGGACGACCAAACCGTCTATGTGGTCGGGGACAACCTGTATTACGTCCCGGACGGAGAGGAACGCCCGGTCCCGCAGATTGTGGAAAACTGCGAGCAGGGCTCGGCAGTGGCGGCCCACAATATCGCCTGCGCGGTGCTCGGCAAAGGGGAGATGAAGGAGTACAGGCCTAAAATACACGGGTATATGGTCAGCGTCGGCGGGCGGTACGGGGTGGCTTATATCGGCACCGCAAAACGGAAAATCGCGCTGCCGTCCTTTTTTGCGATGTTCATCAAGCACTTTATCAATGTGGTGTATTTTGTTCAGGTTCTGGGATGGAACAAGGTATTCAGCTACTTAAAACACGAGTTTTTCACCGTAAGGCACAACCGCAGCTTTGTGGGCGGCCATTTTTCAAACAAGACCCCAAGCTTTCTGTTAGTGCCATTAAGGCTCTGGCTGGGCGCGGTATGGGTGTTTGAAGGAGTTATGAAAATAGTGGATAAATGGCTGGCTACCCCGAAGCTTGAGGGCTTTTTCGGGGGCGCGGCCGAGTGGTTTGACGCAATCCTCAAAGGGGCGGCAAACCTGCCCGGGGACGGGACAAACACCGCTACGCCCACGGTTACGGGCGCGGCTTACGCCGCCGCCGACGTGATTTCTTCGGCGACCGGCGCGGCTACCGAGACCGCTGAAAAAGTGGGGCAGGTTTTGATTAATTTTGATTTTCTGGGCATTTTCAGGTTGATTGCGGTCAGCGGCAGGGAGCTTGCAGAATCCGCCCTGAGCGATTTTGCCTTAAAGCTGGACATTCCTCTGCTCAACTGGTTTATTGAAAAGCTGGTTTTGCCCTATAACGGGGTCCAGCTTGTAATGCAGGGGCTTATCATAGTGGCTGAGATACTAATAGGGCTTTCGCTGATTTCGGGGCTGTTCACCACCCCGTCCTCCGCTTTCTCGCTGGTTTTATTGTTCATGTTCGCATGCACCACCGGGCTGTATTTCAGCAGTTTCTGGATGGTGTTCGCGGCCATAGCCCTGCTGATTGGCGCGGGGAGGATTTTCGGGCTTGATTATTATGCGATGCCCTTCTTAAAGAAAAAGTGGAAAAATCTCCGGTTTGTGAGGAAATTATATATTTACAATGATTAATAAAACTTTGGAAAAAAACACGCTCAGTTTTAACGAGAGTTTGAACAGGGTCAGGGAAGAGCTCGACAGGCTGTTAAAGACCTCGCCAAAAGTAATCCGCAGCAAGACAGAGCATTTGTCAAAAAGCCGCGGAAAGTTTATCCGCGCGGCCTCCCTGCTCGCCAGCGCGGAAGACGGCGACGGGGCGATAGACGGCGCCGCGGTCGGCCTTGCGGTGTCGATTGAGCTGCTGCATCTGGCCGCGCTGGTGCATGACGACGTAATCGACCGCGCGCCGGTGCGCCGCGGGCTTCCCGCACTGCATCGGGAATTCGGGGAAAAGGCCGCGGTAATCTGCGGCGATTACCTGTTCTGCCTCGCGCTAAAAACCGCTTACAGGGAGACCTGCGGGCGGGATTATTCCGGCTGCGACATACCTGATTATATGAGCAGGGTATGCCTTGGGGAGCTTATGGAGAACGTCAACAACCGGAATTTCGATTTAACCGGGCGCGAGCACCTCAAAATAATCTCCGGCAAAACCGCGGCGCTGTTTGAGGCGGCGTTCCACGCGGGCGCGATGCTGTGTGAGCAGGCCAAAGAACAGGCAAACCTTTATACAAGGCTTGGGCATTATGTGGGAATGATTTTCCAGATTGCCGACGACTGCCTTGATTATGAGTCCACCGAACAGGCCGCGAAAAAGCCGGTTTCCTCCGATTATCAGCAGGGGGTTGTTACCCTGCCGCTGATTTTCGCGTTCAGGCAGATGCCGGGGCTGAAACAGCGGGTTTTGAGCGGGGAGATATCCAAAGAGGAAGTCAAAACCGCGGTGAAGGACGCGGGCGGGGTCGCGTATGCCCGGTCGGTCTCAAAAAAATATTATGAAAAGGCGGGGACGGTAATCCGAAAGCTGAACGCCCACCAGAGCAAAAAAGCAAGGCTTGCCGAAATCCTTGACAGGGCGTATTACGGGTTGGGTGGCGTTGATATTGGTTAAGAGGTTTTTGAGCTTTATCGAGATTAAAACCAAAATCACCAGCGTGTTCGCCTTTTTAATGACGGCGGCCTATCTTTATTATATCGGGCAGAAAATTGATTTGGTTAAGACGGCTGTGTTTTTTGCTTCGATGTTTCTGTTTGATTTGACCACCACCGCAATCAACAATTATGTGGATACCAAAACAAATAATCAGGTTTTGCAGTTTAAACGGCGCGCGGCGCTTACGGTAATACTGGTTATGTTCGCGGCTGCCGCCTCTTTTGGGGTTTACCTTGCGCTTATCACCGACGTGGTGGTGCTCCTGCTGGGCGGGCTGTGCTTTCTGTGCGGGGTGTTTTATTCCTTCGGGCCGGTTTCAATTTCACGGCTGCCGTTGGGCGAAGTGATGTCCGGCCTGTTTTACGGTTTTTTTATCCCGTTTATCCTGCTGTATATAAACATGCCGCGGGGCACCTACCTTTTATACAGCGCTACCGGCGGGGAAGTGTCGCTGACCTTCAAGGTCCTTCCGATTATAACCGTTATTCTGCTGTCGGCGGCTCCGTTCTGCGCAACCGCCAACATCATGCTGGCGAACAATATCTGCGATGTTGAAAGGGACGCGGCGGTCAAAAGGCATACCCTGCCATATTATATCGGCGGGAAGGCTCTCTACCTTTTTGCGGGGCTTTATTATCTGGCCTATATCTCGGTGGTTCTGATGGTCGCGCTTGATATGCTGCCGCAGATATGCATTCTGATACTGGTTACTCTGGTGCCGGTACAGCGGAATATCAATATATTCCTGAAAAAGCAGGATAAATCCACAACCTTTATCACCGCCGTAATGAACTACGTGATTATAATGGCCGCGGATTGCCTGCTGATTGCCGCGGGCGGGCTGCTTAAGCGGCTTTGAGGGCGGTTGCGCTATGAGATTTTTCAAAAAATCCGATATCCCCGTGATTGCCGGCATACTGCTGATTAGTCTGGCGTTATGGGGCTGGTACAGGATATCCTATCTCGACACCCCGGTGGTCGCCGCAATCTATTATGACTCCGAGCTTGTTGAGGTTGTGGAGCTTAACCTGAATACGGAAAAGGAGTTCAGGATAAAGCAGCAGCCTGACGTGGTTTTTAAGCTCCACAAGGACGGGAGCATTTCGTTTTTAAAGTCGGACTGCAAGGACAGGCTGTGCATACGTTCGGGCAGGCTTAAAACGGTCGGTCAAAGCGCCGCCTGCCTGCCGAACAAGGTATCGGTCAAGATAATTAGGAAGAATAAAAACGCCGACCATGATCTGGATATTGTGATAAGGTAGCCGGCGCGGGATTTTTTAGAAAGGGTATTGCAGGAATTTGAAGGAAAATACTTTTGAACAGACAGAAGAAATAAACATGGCGGTTTCGAAGAAAATAATAAGGGTGGTTTTCACCGGCCTGCTTTTTGCGGCGGCAATCGTGCTCTCGATTGCCGAAAACTCGCTGCAGATTCCGGTGCTTGCGCCGGGGGTAAAGCTGGGGCTTGCCAATGTCATGGTGATGTACGCGCTGTTCTTCCTCGGCAAAAGATACGCGCTGCTGCTTGCCGCGCTGAAAGCTGTCTTCGCGCTTATCACAAGGGGGGCCGTCGCCGGAATTCTGAGCCTGTGCGGCGGGCTTGCCTCAATCCTTGTGATGGCGCTGCTGCTGGCGTTTTTCGGGGAGAGGATGTCATATCTTATTGTGAGCATATTCGGCGCGATTTCCCATAATCTCGGGCAGCTTGCGGCAGTGTCGGTCATCTACACCGGACTGGTAGCGCTGGTTCATCTTCCGGTGCTGCTGGTGGCGGGGGTTGTAACCGGCGCCGCGACCGCGGTTCTGCTTAAGTTTTTAATCCCGGCCGTAAACAGGCTGGGTTTGAAATAAAAGCACATTCAGGAAAACTCAAAAAACCAGTTACGGAAGGTGGTAGAAAAATGAGAAAAGTATTGGTTTTGATAGTAATAGCGCCTTTGTTGGTATTGGCTTTTGCCGGCTGCTCGAAAGAGGGCGCGAATGAGGTAAAAACCGGGCTTGCGGTAATCACCTCGATTTCAAATTCTTCGGACGTTGAGGACGGGGTCGGCACCGCTCAGGTTGATTCGACAGTTGTGGCGGTTACGGTGGATAACGACGGCAGAATAGTCAAGTGCGTGATTGACGCCGCTCAGACCAGAGTGAATTTCAACGGGTCGGGCGAGATAACCACCCCGCTTAATCAGGAGTTCAAGACCAAAAATGAGCTGGGGGACGGCTACAATATGAAGGGCGCGTCCTCAATCGGCAAGGAATGGTACGAGCAGGCGGCGGCGTTCGCGAAATATGCCGAGGGCAAGACCGCCGAGGAAATCGCCGGCATTGCGGTTGACGAAAGCAAACACCCGACCGGCGCGGATTTGAAATCCTCGGTAACCATCTCAATCGGGGATTTTATCGCGGGGGTGCAGAAAGCGGTAAATAACGCTCAGTCCCTGGGCGCAAAAGGCGAGAATAAGCTCGGTATCGGCGTGGTTACCAGCATTGGGAATTCAACCAACGCGACGGCAGATGAGGACGGGGTTGTGGAGGTGTATTCGCACTATTCCGCGACCACCGTTGGCAAGGACGGCAAAATCACCAGCAGCGTGATTGACGCCTCGCAGACTAAAGTCAGCTTTGACCAAAGCGGGAAGATTACCGCCGATTTGAACGCCGAGCAGAAAACCAAAAATGAGTTGGGGGACGGCTACAATATGAAGAATGCGTCCTCAATCGGCAAGGAATGGTACGAGCAGACGGCGGCGTTCGCGAAATACGTCAGGGGCAAGACCGCGGGCGACGTCGGCGGGATTGCGGTTGACGATTCCGGCCACGCCGCAAAATCCGATTTAAAGTCGTCGGTAACCGTAACCATCGGGGGCTTTAAGACCGTGGTTGAAAAGGCCGCCAAAGCGGCAAAATAAAGGCAGAGATATCCGCCGACGGACAGCCGGCGGATATTTCGGTAACCGGCGAGTTTAAAGGGGAGCAGTGCGAATGAAACGAATACGGGCTTTGTTTGCCGCCGCGGTGTTTTTTGCCGGCGCTCTTCTTGCCTCGTGCGGCGCGGGCAAAAGAAGGTATGAGGCGCAGTTTTTGCAGCTTTTTGACACCGTAACCACAGTGGTGGCGTATATGGACAGCAGGGAGGAGTTTGAGAGGTTTTCGGAGTTTATCCGGGATACTCTGGAGGAATACCACCAGCTGTACGATATTTACAACCAATACGAGGGTATCAACAATATCATGACAATCAACGACAACGCGGGGGCAAAGCCGGTAAAGGTGGACAAAAGGATTATTGACCTGCTGGAGTTTTCAAAAAAGGCGTATCAGGACACAAACGGCAGGGTGAATATCGCGCTGGGCCCTGTGCTGCGGGTGTGGCATGACTACCGGACGCGGGGGATAGAGGACCCCGAAAACGCAAAGCTCCCTTCGGCTGACGAGCTTTCTAAAATGAACAGGCACACGGATATTAACGACGTCATAATCAACCGCGAGGAATCCACAGTGTATCTCGCCGACCCCGGAATGAGCCTTGATGTCGGTGCGGTCGCCAAGGGGTATGCGGTGGAAAAAACCGCGCAGGAGGCAGAGCGGCGGGGATACAACTCGGCGCTGATAAGCGTCGGCGGCAATGTTCGGGCAATCGGTAGCAAGGACGGCAGGGGAAAGCCGTGGAATATCGGGGTTGAGAACCCGGACTCAAATCAGGACGGGGAGCCGGCGCTTACAATGAGGATTGTCGGCAAATCGGTTGTTACCAGCGGGTCATACCAGCGCTATTACACGGTGGACGGAAAAAGATACCACCATATTATAGACCCCGACACTTTGATGCCGCTTGATTATTTTAAGTCTGTAACCATAGTCTGCGCCGATTCCGGGTTGGCGGACATGCTGTCCACCGCGGTGTTCAACATGCCGTATCAAGAGGGGGCAGACTATATCGACAGCCTGCCGGACGTCGAGGCGGTCTGGATTATGAATGACAACGAGATAAAATACAGTAAAGGTTTTGAGCGGTATCTGGCAAAATAAAAGGGGCGCGCCGATGGGGCGCGCCCCTTTGCATAACCGCTGCCGTTTATATCGAGTAAACGACAAGACCGACCAATCCCGAACAGAGCATAATGATTATTGGGCTTATCTTAAATTTTTTCAGTATGAAAAGGCTTGCGGCAAATATGCAGGCGGCATAGGGGTTGAAGGTTTTTAATCCGAACAGCGCGGTCGTGCCGTTGAGGAGCGCCAGAGCCAGAATTGACAGCCATGCCGACGAAATCATGCCCACAACCGCAGGCCTGAGCCCTCCCAGCACCCCTTGAACGATGTTCAGGCTGCTGTACTTTTTATATAACAAGGCGAGGATTGATACGATAACGCATGAAGGGAGTACACACCCGATTGTAGCGACGATTGAGCCGAATGGCCCTGCCATCCGGGTGCCCACGAAGGTAGCGGCATTGATTGCGATGGGACCCGGCGTCAGCTCGGCGATGGTAACCAAATCGGTGAATTCGGCTAAAGACATCCATTCGTTTATATTCACAACCTGATTTTGGATCAACGGGATTGCGGCGTACCCCCCGCCGATAGTGAAAAGCCCGATTTGCACAAACGACCAGAACAGTTTAAGGTAAATCATTTTTCCCCGCCTTTTTTGCCCTTAATCAGGGTTGAAATCAAACCGATTATGCCGCATACCAGAATCACAAGGATTATATTCACCTTCAAAAATGCGACGCAGACGAAGGAAGCAATCATCACAAGGATATTGAGGACGCTCTTTTCTTTGACGATTTTGCCGCCGAGATTTATCACCACGTCCGCAATCACCGCCGCAACCGCCGCCTGCATTCCTTTCAGCGAGTTTTGAATATATATGTTGCTTTGGAAAGCGTCGTACGCATACGATATTCCGGTAATGATTAAAAGCGGGGGCAGGATTGTGCCAAGCAAGGCTGTTGCCGCGCCGGTTATGCCTGCCAGCCGGTAGCCCACGAGCAAGGAGGCGTTCACCGCGACCGCGCCGGGCGAGGACTGCGCAAGCGCGGTAAAATCCAGCATTTCCTTTTCGTCAAGCCAGCCGAGCTTTTCGACCAGCTGTTTTTTCATCAGGGAGATAATCACAAACCCGCCGCCGAAAGTGAACGCGCTTATCTGAAAGGTCTGCGCAAAGAGTTTAAGATGGAATTTAAAGCTTTTATTCATAGTTTCATCTCCTGAACGGTTAACGAACGCAGAGCGGGCGGGATATATTCAAACTTTGCCAACTGAAAGCGCGGTTATTTTGAATTACTCTTCTTCTTTGTATCTTTTTTTCATTTATCATCTCTCCTCGTGTGGCATAGCTGTTCTACTCAAACCTAAATTATTTTCTTGTTCTCCACAGTGCCATAGGATGGTTTTCTATTCGTTTTATAATCTCTGGATCATCAAATAACAACTGAGGTATATATACTTTCTTTTCAAAATGAGCAAGGAATTCTTTCTCTGAAGGTGTTAAAACCAGTAATTCGGTGAGATAATCCTTTACCACCTTCTTCGCTATTTCTAAATCAAAAGTATCCTTTTTAGTCAATACCGGAAACAAATCTGTCTTAATTTTATGATTTGTCAAGCTATCAATGGCTGCAGTGTTGAAGTCTTTGTTTATTTCCTTTGCGGAAATGGCTGCATAAAACACTACGCATTTTCTGAGAAGCTCTTCTTCCACCTCATCAAATAATTTTAATCTTATCATGCTATATGTATCATATAAATCTCTCGCAGCAGCACGACTCAAAAGGGCGTTAATCTTGCTTCCAAATATCTCAATGGCATTAAGGCAATTTAATTTGTATTCGCTTTCAAAATGTTCCGTTGCTATTCGCATTTCTTGTGCCGGAAATACATGTGCTCGCAATGAATAATTGATTTCGATTTTAATATTATCCTTGTTTCTTCCCAAATTCACATATTCATAAATCCATGAATCCAGACTATGTGGTTTTTTTGATTTCGGACTCAGATTATATCCACTGAATTCCATAAATCTTGCAAGTGCCGTATTAATAATTTCTCTATTGTGAAACATTTCTTCTTTGCTGTCATTAACTAAATAATCAAGGTCAATGTCCACAGATAGCCTCGGAAGGTTAAAGATGGTTAGATTAATTGCTGTGCCACCCTTTAGCGCTAATTTGCCTTTTAACTTTGGTTCGGTGTTTAGAAATTCAAGAATATCTGCCAAACGATAAACCTTTTCCAAAGTGTCACGGGTAAATCCAAGTTCAGAAGCTCTTTTTGATATATAGCTTTTATCATAATTAAACAAAAGGGGTTCCTCCTTGCTCGGTTATTTGAAAAAGATATTCCGGAACCACCAATCTCCATTCATTCAGATACTTTGTACTATCCTGCGTAAGATAACGCGTGCTTTTCCCGGTTTTATTCCTGCAATAGGATATAAATTCATCGGATAACTGGAATTGGTCTTTATAATGTTCCAATATAAAACCGACTTTCTGATATAAAAACTGCAGATTATATGCATTCAGATACCTGATTAATTCACTTTCATTCAAGTACGGTATGGATTCTATGCAATTTAACAGTTCTTCAAGACCTCCGATTTTTTCAAAGTCTTTTATACTGTCAACTGCTGTGCGTTCCAGTGTGGTGACCCGAATTCCCCGTGTATTTTTAGGCTCTATAACTCCACTTGATATTTTCGATGGAATATATTTATATATTATCCCATTAAATTCGAAATGATCAAAGCGCTTTTCAGAAGAAACATATATCTCATAAAACACCTGATTTGATATACCCATATATTCAAAAGCAGAATGATGAGAAAGGTAAGCAGTATTATTGATGGCACAAGCTATGTGGTATTTAGTTGCTACAGGCTGTCCATCGGCTACATTGATGCATGTATATAAATTATTTCTGATTTTTCTCACTAACCCTTTTTTTGACAAACGAAGAACAAGGGAAGATGCGGTCTTTTTGTTTCCGACGAGCTTGTATACATCATCCATCGTAAAGGTGTTCAGTTTTACTAGCTGAGTATACCCTACCATTACAGTTACCTCTTTGATTCACGATATAAATTCTTTAATTTTAAAGATATTTAACTATATTATATAGAATTATACAGACCGTTCTTATTATTTGCTTTAATTATATCGAAATATTCTTTATATGTAAAGTAAATTCTGTAAAAAATAAAGTATAAAAGGCAAAGGTCAACGGGTGGCGAAAGCAGACCTTTCCCCGACGGGTGGTTTAAACTGAGTGTATGCCGTGGCATAATCATATTGAAAAAGGCATAGGCTGTAATGGTGGTAAGTATGCAGGACAGGCAAAAACAGCCTAAGTCAAAAGAGAACCGCCCCCGCGCCGACATCGCCCGCCTGTTTTCGGCCGCGACAACCCTCGCGGTGTTTTCGGCGGTTATCGCCGCGGGACTGTCAAACGGCGAGCTTTTAAATCTGGGCAGGGGGATAGCGATGTTGTCCGTCGGGGTGATGCAGCCGGAGGGCACCGCAAAAGTCCTGAGCCAAAGGCTTGAGAGGGTGCCGGCGGCAGGCCGGCCAAACCCGCCCCCTGCCCTGCCGCAGTATTCCACCGCGGGCGGGCTGCTTACGTCGGGCATGCTGATTTCAAAGCCCGCTTCAAACCCCTTAAATGCGCCGAAAGAGGAGGGGGACGGCGGAAAAGTTATTGAGCTGCAGCTGACTACCGGCAGTACCTTTATTCAGGGGGTGGCAATCAAAAACGCGAGCAGCCGCACAATCGATATTGCCGCCGAGCTCAAGAAAAAGCCGAAAATAACTCTTAAGGACACCCTTGAGCCGCAGGTTCTGATATACCACACCCACACCACCGAGGCGTACATGACATACTACGCCGGATACTACAATGCCGAGGACGCCGAGCGCACCAAGGACGCCACCCGCAGCGTGGTGGCGGTCGGGGAGGCTATCTCGGAGCAGCTGCGCGCCGCCGGTATCGGGGTTATTCACAATGTAACCGTTCACGACTCGCCGAAGTACGCGGGGGCTTACGAGCGTTCGGCGAATACTGTAAAAAAGATACTCAAACAGTACCCGACCATCAAGGTAATTATTGACGTGCACAGGGACGCGGTCAGGAAATCCAGCACCGAAAAATATAAGCCGACCGTTGTAATCGGCGGGCGGAAGGCGGCGCAGGTAATGCTGGTTACAAGCCTTGGAGACACCAAAATCGTCCCAAACCCCAACTGGGCGGAAAATTTAAGGCTGGCACTCCGTGTTCAAAAGGAGCTGCATACCCAGCACAAGGGGATAGCAAGGCCGTTGTATCTGGTGGACAGCCGCTACAACCAGCACCTTTGCAAGGGCGCGCTGCTAGTCGAGGTGGGTTCGGAGGCGAATACCGTCGGCGAAGCCGTATATTCCGGCGAAATTCTGGGTAAAACATTGGCGAAGGTACTGAAGTCGTTTAAAAAATAGGAGCGCTGCGCCGATGAAAAGAAAACCCAAATACCCCCGTCTACGGGCTTTCTGCCTTTCGATGTTCGCGACATTCTGCGTTTTGTTTTTATGCGCCGGATTTCTAATCGCCGATTACAACAGCCGGAACACCGGTTTTGGGGACGCGAGCATGAGGATTGACGCCTATGCGGAAAACGGCAGCCTGCACGTCGACTTTCTGGGCAGCAAAAAGGCGGTTGAAATCCCGAAAGAAATCCGAAAATGGTCGGGCAGGGTCTGGAACCTGCTGCCGCCGGGTCTGCGCGCCGTTTTCTGGATACTCGAAGGGGTGCAAAGCGCGGCGCAGGGAGCAGGCAGCCGTGGAAGGTAGATGGACAAGAGCCGCTGCGTTGGGGTAAAACCGCCCAAAAAAGCAGGCGTTTTAAAAACCGCTAATCGTCCAGCAGGCGGGCAATTATTGTGTTTGACAGCAGAAATCCCCGCCTGTTCAGCCGGATTCCTTTTGAATCCGCGGTCAAGTATTCGGAGGGAATTAGGCTTGCCCTCCGGTAATATTTTTTGGGTATCGGGTGCGAAAACCGCTCAAGAAACCCTTGGTTTGTAACCCCCTCGGCAAGCCTTAATTTCAGCATTATATATTCCTGTTCGGTTATTTTCTTTGTTATGCGGTCGCCTTCCGGCACCGGGGCGCAGCCGCTGATAAAGGCGTCCAGATTGGCGGTATAATAAAAACGCCGGCCGTCAAGGTATGAATGGGCGGCCGGCCCGATGCCGAGGTAGGGCTCCAAATTCCAGTACTTGAGGTTGTGCCGGCAGATATACCCCGGCGCCGCGAAATTTGAAATCTCGTACTGCCTGTAGCCCTGCCGTTCAAGCTCCAAACAGGCCGCAAGGTAGATTTCTGCCGCGGTATCTTCGCTTGGCAGAAAAAGCTCCCCTTTTCTATCAGAAAAAGGTGTGTTTTTCTCTATCTTCAGCATATACGCGGAGATGTGCTTTACCCGCAGTTTTGCCGCGTCCGACGCCGATTGGACGGCAAGCTCAATCTGCCTGTCCGGTGTTTCCGGCTCCGGCGTAGGGACACAGAGCATTATATCGACCGAGATGTTGCGAATTCCGGCAGAAAGCGCGGCCTCGATTGCCGCCCGCACGTCTGCCGGATTGTGCCGCCTGCCCAGAACGCGCAGTTGCTCCTGATTAAAGGACTGCGCTCCAATCGACACCCGGTTGCCGCCCGCCTGCGCAAAGGCCGAAAACACCGGTTCAAGGCTGTCTCCCGGATTTGCCTCGATGGTGATTTCGGCACCCTCAAGCCCGAAATGCCGCCCGGCGGCTTTTATTATTTCCGCTAACCGCTCCCCGCCGAGCAGGGTCGGGGTGCCCCCGCCGAAATACAACGTATCCGCCCGCGCGCCGGACAGCCTGCCGCTCCAAAGGGCAAGCAAGCGGATTACCGCCTCTGTATAATCGTCGAATATGGATGCGCTCTGCCCGGTAAGCGAATAAAAATCGCAGTACGGGCATTTTGACTGACAGAACGGAACGTGTATGTAAATTCCTATCGGTTTTGACATCTGCCGCCGCCCTTTCAAAAACAGGCTAGCGCTCGCCGGACGGGGGGATTGCCCTGACTTCGCGCTGGCGGCGCTCCAGATAATCCCTGAACAGCATTTGTATTATTGCGATTACCGGCACCGCGAGGAAAATCCCCCAGAACCCGAACAACCCGCCGCCGAGGGTGATTGCGAACAGCACGTAGATGGGCCGAACGCCCAGGGTGCGCCCCACTATACGGGGCTGTATCAGATTGGCGTCAACCTGCTGCATGGCAATTACATAAATCGCAACGAAAATCGCGCCGTATATATTCCCCGACAGCAGGGTAATCCCGATTGCGATGCAGTTGCCGATTATCGCCCCGAAATAGGGTATCATGTTCAAAAGCCCGATTATAAACCCAAGCAGCGGGGCGCTGGGCGCGCCGAAAACCACCAGCCCGATTGTCATTATCACGCCGACAATGATTGCGTCCAGCGCCTGACTGTAGAAATAGCTGTATATGATTTCGCAGGAACGGCGGGTGTATTTTCCGAGCACCTCAAGCTGGTGTTTTTTCAAAAACAGGCTTAAGACGGTTTTACCGGTGTGTACCAGCGACTCGCGGTTAAGCAGCATATAAATCGAGATAATGAAAGCCATGAATATATTGAGTATGGATGTGGTAAAGCTCATAATCCCTTTGAAATACCCTATTACCGCGTCGGTGGTAAACCTCGGCTCTATATAGGTGCCATATATTTTTTCGACCGCGTAGGCGGCGTCGTAGCCTTCGAGCAGCCCGCCTTCTTCGGTCAGGGTGTTGAGGAAGGCAATCAGTTCGTTGTAGTATTTGGGCAGGGAGCCCACAAATTCAAGCACTCCCTTGACGAGCGCCGGCAGCGCGTATGTCAGCAGCAGCCCAATCAGCAGAAGAAGAATTAAATACACCGCCAGCACCGAAATAAGGCGCTGGTGCTTTTTTAACCTTTCCGGGGCTTTGCGGGAAAGCAGGGCCTCCAGCCGTTTTGTGGGCGCGTACAGCAGAAAGGCCAGCCCCAGCCCGATTACGAAGGGGCTGAGAATTCTTATTATCCTCCCGATGAACGAGAGTATGATGTTTATATTGTCAAAGGTCTTGTAGACCGCTATCAGGGCAACACCCAGCACAAAGTACGAGGCAATCCTTGTAAAGCCCCTGATGAATTCCTTCATATACAAAGACCCCCCTTCCACCGATTATGATAAGTATATCAGCTTATTTAACTCGGTACAAGGGGAAACAGGTACTGTTTCAAAACACTTTTTTGAATATCACGACTTGTCTTTGGATTTCGCCAGCAGGGCACATACAAACCCCAGAAATATCGCGACCGCAATCCCGCCCGAAGTCTGGGTAACCCCTCCGGTGAAAGCGCCGAGCAGCCCGTTTTCCGCCACGCTTTTTTCGACTCCCACCGCGAGGGAATACCCAAACCCAAGCAGCGGCACGGTCGCGCCGGCGCCGGCGAAATCCACCAGCGGCTTGTATACCCCCACCGCGGTCAGGAACACACCCAGGGTTACCAGCAGGACAAGGATTCGCGCGGGGGTCATTCTGGTATAGTCGATTAAAAGCTGGCAGATAACGCAAATCAGGCCGCCGGTTACGAAGGCCTTGAGAACCATCATCCAATCCATACCCATCAACCTTTCGCGCTACTTTGTGAAGGCCATTAGGTATTTTTTGCTGATAACGGCGTTTTATACCGCCGCGCGCCGTTTTTTTGTTGATTTGCGGCAAGAAAAGCGGTATACTCGACTAAAAGGCAAGGGACACAGGATAATAGCACCGCTGTATAAAAGGAGCAGAATTCTATGCCGGATATGTTTGATGTTTTCCCCGTCCTCGCCGCGCTTATAACCGAAAACGATTTGTATTTTTTCCTGCTGGTCGTGGCGGCTGTCGGGCTCGGCCTGTATATCAGGCGCTTTTCAGGCGATAAAAAGGGAGGCCGGGCCGACCGGATGATGAAAGAATACAAAACGCTTGACAGGGCGGCTCTCGACAGTATCCCGGATGACCAGTTGGTTGATGCGGTTGTCGCAAACCTGATGGCAAAGCTTGATACAAAAAATCCGGACGATTATTCGGTAATCCCGCTGCTTTCGCGGGGACGCTGCGCGGTTTACAGCATTTGGCTGACATGCAACCAGTTGAACGCGGCAGGGCTTGCCGGGTATTTGGGCGGCAGGGCGGGCAGGTTTGCCGAGCTCTCGGCCGACGGGCTTGAGCTTATTGGCGCGCAGCAGACAAGCCGGATAATCCGGGAGATACTCGACGCCAGAACGCGACGGCCACAGGCACTGACTTTGCTGGAGGAGGAGTTGAAAAACGCAATCGCGCAGGAACGGCCGCTTGAGCTTTGCAGGGAATATATCCGCGCCAATCCCGATGAGTTTTTGGATGTTTAATTTTTAGGGTGATAAAATTTTATTATAAAAAGGAAAGACGCCGCCTTTGAAAAGCGGCGTCTTTCCA
>LFTH01000006.1:0-1015 GCA_001513365.1 Clostridiales bacterium DTU033
TCGAGGCGGAGGCTGTCAAAGCACATCTCTTTGGCCGCGCCCGAATAGCTGCTGATACGCTTGAAGGCAAGCTCCCTGAGCAGGGATTTCATGCACTCGCAGAACCTGTTGCCCACAATTCCGGTATCCTTGCAGGCGGGGCAGGTGTATGAAGGCTCGAAATTCGGGGCGCAAATCCCCTCTTTTGCGAGTATCTGCGCGAGCTCCGCCTGATGGGACAGGCTCCGGCTTTTGATTTTTTCTACCGCCGACTCGACGTCCCCACCGTCCAGCACCGCCCGTGCCACTTTGTATGCCGTGTTTGACATCTCCCGCTCTATCTCAAGGATACGCGGGTATTTCGCAATCATTTTTTCGCGCAGCGCGGCCGCTTTCTGCCTCGCGCGGCTGCGACGCCGTTCCAGTTCGGCCATCGCTTCTTCATATACGTCACGGCTGTAACCCATTTTTTCTCTCCTTTTCTGCGAGCAAAATTCCGCAGGGGATTTCACTTCCTGCCCTTTTTGTTATATATCGGGGTGAATACGCTCACCATGCTCTCGTATTCGTCCAAATCAAAGGAGGTCTCCTTTTTTCTTCTGCCCTTTGATTTGTTTTTGTCATATTCGGCGGCCGCTTTTTCGTAGGTGTCAATCCCGTTAGCGCGCCACTGCTCGATAATTTTCATCATGTAGCTGCTGTTGAATTTTCCGGTGGCTTTCACCGTTTTATCATAAGCGAGATTCAGCAGCCGCTCGTCCACCTGCCATTCGAAAATCCATTTTTCGGCGGCTTCGGACTGCGCAATTGTGGGCGAATGGGCGATTTCAAGCAGGGCGGAGAGCTTCTCCCATGCTTCCCGCCTGCGCTCCATCGCGCACAGGTACTGCTCGGCCGCGGTTATGGTGGTAATTCCCCTGTCCGCCCAGTCCAGCGCCACCTTTTCTATGTAGCGGATATTGGCCTTGCCCTCGGCGACCGCGTATTCAATCACCATCAGGATGACTTCGACCGGCAGGCCGGCCGAGTCAAAAAG
>LFTH01000006.1:1129-2512 GCA_001513365.1 Clostridiales bacterium DTU033
TACTGCAGAGCGTCGGTGCAGTCGGCGGGAGGCAGCCCGATGGCTTTTGAGCAGAGCGCGGCGTCAAACACGCCCTGTCCGCTTCTGAGCAGCCAGAGCAGTACCTTCAGCTGAGCCGAACCGGCCAGCTTTATATGCTGGTCCGCCACCACCGCGGGGACCGCGAATATATTTCCAAGGTGCTCCGGATTGAGCCGGTACTTCATTTTGCGCTGCGCCTCCCGAAAATACTTATACTCATTATACACTCAAACAGGGGAGAGGGGCAAGCGGTTTTATTACAAATTTTTGCCGCGGTTTTTTATCGGGTTTTGTATTAAAGTCCGCTTTTGTTGGGATAATAAAAGACAGCACTATTCGGAAAAGAGGGAAATTTATGCAGCTGCGTACGGACCTTGCGATTGAAGCCGCGGCACAGCTTGGGGATAAAGACTTGCCGGGGGTGAAACAGCAGACAAAACAGGTGGGGGATATCAGGCTGACCAGCATGGTGATAGAGGACGAACAGGGGGAGAAGGCTCTGGGGAAGCCGCGCGGCAGGTATATAACCGCCGAGCTGCCGCCGCTTTCGGACGACGAAAAAAGCATGGAGGAAAAATCGGTGGCGCTGGGGGATGAGTTGCGGGCCCTGCTGCCGCAGAACGGGGTGATACTGGTTGTGGGGCTCGGCAACCAGTCGGTTACCCCCGACGCGCTCGGGCCGCGCGCGGCGGGGCTGGTGCTGGCCACCCGCCATATTCAGGGGGAATTCAGCAGAAGCGCCGGGCTTGAAAATCTGCGCCCCACCGCTGTCTTTATCCCCGGAGTGCTTGGGCAGACCGGGGTTGAAAGCAGCGAGATGGTAAAAGGTATCTGCGAGATAGTAAAGCCGGTCGCGGTTATTGTGATTGACGCGCTCGCCGCGCGCAGCGTCTCAAGGCTGGGCTGCACCGTCCAAATCTGCGATACCGGAATCTCGCCGGGTTCGGGGGTGGGGAACAACCGCATGGCGCTCAACCGCGACACTTTAGGGGTTACTGTGATCGGGCTGGGGGTGCCGACGGTGGTGGACGCGCGCACCGTCGCGGTGGAGCTGACCGGGCGCAGGGAGGCGGGGGACGAGGTTACCCCGCGCGGCTCCGAGATGATGGTAACGCCGAGGGAGATAGACCTTATTATCCGGCGGGCCTCCCAGCTTGTGGCGATGGCGGTCAACGCCGCGCTGCAGCCCGATTATTCCCCGCTTTCGCTGATTTCCGCGGCCGGCTGACCACGGCGGTATTTGGGCAAAAAAATCCCCGGCATTTTTGCCGGGGATTTTTTATGCGGTTAAGCCGCGGGATTACTTTTTGTTGTAAAGCTCGGCGAGGCGCAGCAGGTGCTGGTAGCGCGCAGCCGCGTCCT
>LFTH01000022.1 GCA_001513365.1 Clostridiales bacterium DTU033
GTCCTCAACTTTCATTTAACTTTACAATACGGAAAAATGCTGAAGGAGGATATGAAATGCTGAACAACACTTGTTTTGACGGCGGGCATTTGTCCGATTATGCCATCGACCTAATTGCCGGCGGCGGGACACACGATGCCGATATGTATATTCTCCTTGACCACCTTGAAAACTGCAGCGAATGCATGGGCAAATATATTTACGCGGTTACGGCCTGCGGGCTTGAGGAACCGCCCGCCGGCCTTGACGAGAGGATTATGGAAAAAATCAAATCCCAAAAGCCTGCGCAAGGCGGCGTTCAGGTAGTATTCATAAACATACTTAAGATGTGGGTTGGCGTATCCCTTGCGCTGCTGCTGTTTTTCAGCGGAGCGTTCCAGAAAATCAGCTTCGGGGCGGCGAGCCTGATTGATTTAATCGGGGAAAGGCGCGAACCGACCCAATCCTATCAACCCCATAAAAGCCCCTGGAACACTTTTTTTGCAAACGTTGATTCCGGTTTTTCAGATTTCGCAGCCCAGTTGAACAGTCTTTTTAAAGGAGATGTCAAGCATGAACAATAACGCGCCGAATTTCATCCCAACCCCGCCGGCACAGCCGAATTACACCCCGACACGCGCGGGCGGTCAGACCAAAAGCAAGTTCCTGACCTTCATTTTTTCTTTAATTCCCGGAGCAGGGCAGATGTATCAGGGGCTGATGAAACGCGGTCTTTCCATTATGCTTATATTCACCGGCATAATCGCGGCGTCCATCTTCACATATTTATCGGCCATGATAATAATACTGCCCGCAGTATGGTTTTACTCGTTTTTTGACACCATTAACCGTATTAACTTCACAAGGGAGGAACTGGCAAGACAAAAAGACGAGTTTTTGCTCTTCGGGCCGCAGGACGGCGGCTCCATGAAGAGCCTGAAACAGGTGTTTGAACAGCGGCACCTGCTGCTCGGAATTGTAATAATCGTTTTTTCTATATGGCTGATTTTAAAGCTGATGTTTAGCTACTATTTCATCTATTCCAATATTCCTGAATACATTAATTCGATTATAGGTTTTATAATCAATTTCTTACCTTCAATGATAATCCCCGCAGCCTGCATATATATCGGCGTCAGGCTGATTAAGGGAGGCGGCAGCTGTCAAAAAACGCCCG
>LFTH01000121.1 GCA_001513365.1 Clostridiales bacterium DTU033
TATTTTACCATATTAATGCGAAAAAGCCCAGCTTTCGCTGGACTTTTTCGACAAGCTGACGCCGCAGGACGACTGCGGCGGTTTTTTATGGGCGCTAAACATCGGGCATTTGATTTGCGAGTATCGCGAACTGTTCTAAAGTCAGCTGTTCGGCGCGGGACTGCCGGGGTATGCCGGCTTTATCGAGCAGGGATATTGTCTGCTCTCTTGTCAGGCCGGCCGCGGTCAGCGAATTCGCAAGGGTTTTGCGGCGCTGCGCGAACGCCGCTCTGATAAGCCGGAACATGGCTTTTTCATCCCTGACTTCAACCGGCGGCGACTTGCGGATATCCAGCTTTATTACCGCGCTGTCCACCTTCGGGGCGGGCATGAAACTGCCGCGGGACACCGAAAACAGCTTTTTTGGGATTGAGTAGTACCAGACAGCAAGGGTAACGGCGCCGCATTCGCGGGTTCCGGGCAGCGCGCAAATCCTGTCCGCAGCCTCCTTTTGCACCATTACGGTAATGCTCTCGGCCGGCAGGCGGCTTTCAAGCAGCTTCATCAGAACCGGCGAGGTGATGTAATACGGCAGGTTGGCGCAGATAACCGTTTTAAGCCCGCCGAACTCGCGGGCTATTATATTCTGCAAATCAAGCTTCATCACGTCGCCGTGGATTACCTTTGCGTTCGGAAAATCCGCGAGGGTTTCGTTTAAGACCGGAAGAAGGCGGGAGTCAATCTCCACCGCGGCGACGCGGTAGGCGAGTGCGGCAAGCTCCCTTGTCAAAACCCCGATTCCCGGCCCGATTTCCAAAACGCCGGTGTTTTTGCCGGCGCCGCAGGCTTTTGCCATCCGCGGGCTGACCGAGGGGTTGATTAAAAAGTTCTGGCCAAGCGCCTTTGAAAAACTGAAACCGTGCCTTGAAAGCAGGCTTTTCACTTCTGATATATTCGTCAGGCTCTGCATGGCTTCATCCTTTTAAATCGTTATTTGTGAGGGCGTCCGGCAGCAGCTTTGACAGGGTTGTTTCGATGTGCCCGTCGCCGTCCGCCGCGGCGCAGATGACGGTCATCTCCCCGAATTCGGCAAGCAGCTGCCGGCAGATGCCGCAGGGGGGCGTCGGCTTTTGGCCGGCGGCTACCGCGATTGCGGTAAAACGCCGTTCCCCCGCCGATACCGCGGCTGTCAGCGCCGCGCGTTCGGCGCAGACGGTCGCGCCGTATGACGCGCTTTCGCAGTTTGTACCGGTGTAGATTTTGCCGGACGCCGCCAGAATAGCGGCGCCGACCGCAAACCCGGAATACGGGCTGTACGAGTTTTTCCTCGCTTTTTGAGCGAGGGAGATAAGATTTATTATTTCTGATTTTTTCATAAGGCTCACCGAACCTGATATGGGTAATTTGTCTTTGTGATGGAATAGCGCGGATTTTTGAATTAAATCCAGTTGCGCGCGGGCGGATTTTGAGATATTATTATAACATATATGAACCGGACAGAAAGGCGCTGTGTTTATGAACAGACGGGACAAGGAAAACTATTACCTTGACATCGCGCAGACTGTGGCGGCAAGGGGCACCTGCCTTCGGCGCAATTTCGGGGCGATTATAGTCAAAAACGACCAGATTATTTCCACGGGTTATTCGGGCGCGCCCAGAGGGCGGAAAAACTGCTGCGATATCGGTTACTGCCTGCGCGAGAAAATGAACATCCCCCGCGGGGAGCGGTATGAGCTCTGCCGCTCGGTGCACGCGGAGGCGAACGCGATTATCCACGCCTCGCGCAACGACATGATTGGCTCGGTCCTTTACCTTGTCGGGGTGGACAAAAAGACCGGGGAACTGGTCGGGGACGCCTGCTCCTGCTCAATGTGCAAGCGGCTGATAATCAATGCGGGAATTGCGCGGGTAATAATCAGAAATACCCCCGATAAATATACAGAAATAGACGTGCAGGATTGGATTGAGAACGACGAGTCCTTAAGCGGGGCGTTCGGGTATTAACCGGCTCAGCGGAAGCGGGACACCCGTTTCATTCGCTTGCGGCGCAGCTTGCGGTTGTGTATGAAATTCAGGATGATATAGCCGATGATGATTGCAGCAAAGAGTGCCAGCCCGCCGTAAAACCACGGGGTAGTCAGGAAGCTGTGGATTTGCGCCCAGATTGCCAGCAGCTGGCTGCGTTCGATTGATTCGGCGGCGACAAGGTTTGCCTCCGCGATTTTGCGGTCGGTCTGAATGTAAAGCTCCACCTTGCCCAGCACCTGCCCTTTTTCGATTGGGGCGTCAACCGTTTCTTTGAACCTTATGATGTTTTTGGTTACCGTTTCGGGCTGAAGGTCGTTGATTACGATTGCGGCGACGCTCTTTTCAGGGACAAGGGTAACGGTGTCCTTGTTCCACGCCAGCCTGACCGGCAGTTGGGTTACCGGCTGGTTTTTGTTCAGAAGGGTTTTGTATGTGAAATTGGTGAACGCCCAGCGGTACAATGTGCGGGTATCGCTGAAATAAACCCCGCTTTTGCCCTGCTCGTCCTTATCCGGCGCGCCCATCACGATGCAGAGATATTCGTAACCGCTGTCCCGCGCGACAGAGGCGAGGCAGCGCCCCGCCGGGGTGGTGTACCCGGTCTTCCCGAACGCCATCGGGGCGTAGTAGTAAGCGGTTGACGGCCTCAGCATGTCGTTTGTGTTCGGGTAGGAGCGCTCGCTGCCGAGGGCTGCCGGCTTTACGGTGTACTGCACCGCCGAAAACAGCGGCTCGAACTCCGGGTAGTTCATGCCGTACCGCATTATTTTATACAAATCCCTTGCGGTGGTGTACTGGCTGGGGTTGTCAATCCCGCTGACGTTCACAAACGATGTGTTTTCACATCCGATTTTTTTTGCGATTTCGTTCATTCTGGCGACAAAACCGCTGTGGCTGCCGCCGAGGGTAATCGCAAGGGTCGCGCAGGCGTCGGCGGCGGTCTGTATCATTGACAGGCTCAAAAGGTCCTTTACCGTCCACTCCTCGCCGATTACCATGCCCGCGGTCGCCAGATTCTGGCCCGCGATGGTGTTGAAGGCCTCGTTAGTGTATTTGCCGGTTGTCTTTTCAATGTCAATACCCTTTTCGCGTATGATTTCAATTGCGGTTATCCCCACCATCAGGCGTACAAGCGCCGCAGGCGAACGCTTTTCGTCCGCGTTAAGCTCAAAAAGGGTAAGGTCGTCCTTCTCGGAGGCGCCAAGACTTACAAGGATTGCGGCTTTTGAGCTGATGGCGGTGCCGGCGGGCAAATCGTAAAGGGATTTTGCCGACACCGTGGCGGGGATAATACAGATTGTAAATAAAAGCGCCAGCGCGAATACGGCGGGGCGTCTAATAGTTTTAATTAATGTCCGCATAATCAGTTCACCCTTACGCAGTATGATTGTTGCAAATATTCTCAGAAAGGCATGGGTTTTATATGGTATATGTAACCGGAGACACTCACGGCGATTTTTCGCGTTTTACAAGCCCGGCTGCCCGCCGGCTCCGCCGCGGGGACACCCTTATTGTGCTCGGGGATTTCGGGTTTTTGTGGGACGGGAGCAGAAAAGAGAAAAAGGTGCTCAAAAAAATGTCGCGGCTGAAATATTCGGTACTGTTTTTAGACGGCCCGCACGAGAACTACGACATCCTGCGGGAGTACCCGGTTACCGAATGGAACGGCGGCAGGGCGCAGGTGATTGAGAAAAATATAATCCACCTTCTACGGGGTGAAGTCTATACCATAGAATCAAAGAAGTTCTTTGTGTTCGGCGGCGGGGAGAGCCGGGACTATGATTTCAGGGAGGACGCCGACACATGGTGGGAGGAGGAGATGCCGTCCGAGGAGGAGATGATTAACGGGCGGCAAAACCTGAAAGCGCACGGCAACAGGGTGGATTACATCTTAACACATGAATACCCCGGCAGGACGGGCCTTTATTTAAAAAAAAACGGCCGGCAGAACGGGGTAAACGCGTATCTTGGCCTGATTGAGAGCGAAGTGGAGTACAGGCGGTGGTTTTTCGGCTCGCTGCACACCGACAAGGTGATGAGCAAAAGCCTGATTTCGGTGTTCAGGGGAATACTGCCGGTGGAAGAAAGCCGGGACTAGTAGACCAGCTTTGTTTTTTCGCACACCTTTTCGATTTTATCACGCAGCCCGATTAAATCCGCAAAGGCCGCGGGTTTTAATCCGGGGTTGCGCAGCAGGGCGGCGGGGTGGAAGGTGCCCATCATCAAGACGCCGCCTTTTTCGATGAATTCGCCGTGCTGTTTGGTTACCTTGTAGCCCTCGTCGATTATCCGGCAGGCCGCGACCCGGCCGAGACAGACTATTATTTTCGGCTTAATCAGCGATACCTGCATTTTAAGCCATTTGATACAGCTTTCCTGCTCGTCGGGCAGCGGGTCCCTGTTGTTGGGCGGCCTGCATTTGACGATATTCGCAATATAGATGTTGTGTTTGCGCGACAGCCCGACCGCCGCCAGCATTTTGTCGAGCAGCTGACCGCCGCGGCCCACAAACGGCTCCCCTTTCAAGTCTTCCTGCTCGCCCGGCCCTTCGCCAATGAACATGACCTCGGTGTCGGGCACGCCGGCGCCGATTACAATATTGGTCCTGTTTTGGGCGAGCCTGCATTCTGTGCACCTGCCGCACTGCTCGTAAAACGCGTTCCAGTCAAGCTCCTGCATATAAAAACCCTTTCCAAAGCAATGCCAGTGTCTTCCGGCGGCGCGCTTTATGATACGGCGCGCGTTTTTTTGACGGCTTTGACATAATAATAACATACTTTTACTTGAAATAACAGCCCCGTAGTTGTAGAATAAAAAAGGATGATATAAATTTTCGCAGTTTAGCGACTGCTTTTACTGAAAGGAATGTTTTTGCAAAGTGGATAACCAGGTCATGATTGAAATCTCCGCCCGCCATGTTCACCTTTCGTGCGAGGATTTGAAAACTCTTTTCGGGGAGGGGTACTGTCTTAACAACAGAAAGGATTTGTCCCAGCCGGGGCAGTTTGCCAGTATGGAGCGGGTGGATGTGGTCGGGCCGAAGAAAACCCTCAAAGGCGTTACCGTGATAGGGCCGGTTCGCTCTGCCACTCAGATTGAGCTTTCAATGACCGATGCGCGCTCGCTCGGTATTGACGCGCCGGTGCGGGAGTCGGGGGATATCAAAGGCTCGGCCGGCTGCAGGCTGGTGGGCCCGAAAGGGGAGGTCGAACTCAAAGAGGGGGTTATCGTTGCCAAGCGCCATGTCCATATGACCCCGCAGGACGCGGCAGAGTTCGGGCTGAAGGACGGGGATATCATCAGCGTAAGAGTTGACTCGGAAGTCCGGCCGCTGATTTTCGGCAACGTTGTGGTAAGGGTGCGGGAAAACTTCTCGCTCGCGATGCATATCGACACCGACGAGGCAAACGCGGCGGGCGTTCTTCCCGGAATGACCGGCACGATTGTCAAGTAATACACTGGTATTCGCCGCTCAAGCTGCGTCCGGGCGGGGCCGCCGTACCCGGGCGCAGCATGGGCGGTTATAAAAATCAAGGAAAAATCCATTTTTTGCTCTTGACCGGCGGCGATAGTTATGGTATATTTAATCTTACCTCATAAGGGGTTCTTTTTTTGTGCCCAAAAACCCAAAGAGGGAGGCTGTGCGCGGCCGGTGCCTGTTGAGTGAAGAATTACGGTATTCAGCCGCCACAACAAATTTCCGGTTATCGGGAGGTGCCGTTATGAGAGTCAAAATAACACTTGCCTGCACAGAATGCAAGCAGCGCAACTACAACACCATGAAAAACAAGAAGAATGACCCTGACAGGCTGGAAATGAACAAGTACTGCCGGTTCTGCCGCAAGCACACCCTTCATCGGGAGACAAAGTAGGCTGTTAGAGCGGCATTGAGCGAAAAACTCCGGGCTGCCGATCAGGGGCGGCCGGAGGGCGAGAGGAAGGTTTTGAAAATGGCTGACCAGAGGAATCTTTCCGTCCAAAGCGAAAAGGCGGCAAAATCGGACAAATCCGGCAAGCCGGCAAAGAAAAAGCAGCCGGGGGCTCTTTTTGCAGTCAAAAAGTATCTGCAGGAGCTGCGGGGCGAATTCAAGAAGATTGTCTGGCCCTCAAGGCAGACCCTTGTCCGCAACACCATAGTTACCCTTGTGATGTGCCTTTTTGTCGCGCTTTTTGTCGGGCTGTTTGACCTTGGGATTTCGGCCATGGTCAAGCTGATGCTGTCGTTTTAACCCCATGATGGCGTCAGCAAACCCGCAAGGAGGATTGAAACATGTCCGATGAGGCGAGATGGTATATCATCCATACCTATTCAGGCTACGAAAACAAAGTGGCCGCCAATCTCGAAAGGATAGTCGAAAACAGAAAACTGCATGATTTAATCCATGAGGTCCGGGTGCCCACCGAAACGGTGGTCGAAATCAAGGACAACAAACGCCGGGAGGTTGAGCGCAAAAGGTTCCCCGGCTATGTTCTGGTCAAGATGGTTATGACCGACGAATCATGGTATATCGTGCGGAACACCCGCGGCTGCACCGGGTTTGTGGGGCCGCACGGCCGGCCGGTGCCGCTGACAGAGCAGGAAGTCGCGGCGCTGGGCGTGGAAAAGCGCAAGGTCGAGGTAAACTACTCGGTCGGCGATACCGTAACCATTGTGGACGGCCCGCTTGAGAACTTTACGGGGATTGTGGACGAAATCGACCTTGAAAAAAACAAGGTTCGGGTAACTATCTCGATGTTCGGCCGCGAGACCCCGGTCGAGCTGGATTTGGACCAGGCGGAGCTTTTTACCGATTAAACAGCGCAGTCCCGCGCCGCGGCGGACAGCGGCATGCGGCGCGGCGGATAATTTTGCCGGTGATTTTACCGGCGGCCGGGCTTGTCCCGGCAGTGGGAGGGGCGGCAGGATTGCCGTTCCGCCATCTACCACGATTTTTGGAGGTGCAAGTTAGAAATGGCTCAAAAGGTGATTGGTTACATCAAACTGCAGATTCCCGCCGGCAAGGCGACTCCGGCGCCTCCTGTCGGCCCGGCTCTGGGTCAGCACGGCGTCAACATCATGGCCTTTACCAAGGAGTTCAACGAACGCACAAAGAACGATATGGGCATGATTATCCCGGTTGTCATCACGGTTTATGCCGACCGTTCGTTCTCGTTCATCACAAAAACTCCGCCGGCCGCGGTTATGATTAAGAAGGCGTGCGGGATTGAGACTGCTTCCGGCGTCCCGAACAAGGACAAGGTCGCCAAAATCACAAAGGAGCAAATCCGCAAAATCGCCGAAACCAAAATGCCTGACCTCAACGCTTCATCCGTAGAAGCCGCTATGAGCATGATTGCCGGTACAGCCCGCAGTATGGGCGTTGAAGTTGTTGACTGACAGGCAGGAGTGTTCCCAGACGAGTGCGCCGGCATAGCGCGAACCGCGCGGCGCCGGCGGACGGGTGGGAGGAAAACCGCTGTTTACTGTTAAACAGCACGGACTGGATTATTCCGATTTTACCACTCAAATAGGGAGGAAAATAATTATGAAACGTGGAAAAAGGTATGTCGACAGCGCAAAGCTGATCGACCGCGGTACCCTATATGACGTTAATGACGCTTTGGAGCTCGCTGTCAAGACCGGCAAGGCAAAGTTTGACGAAACAGTCGAGGTCCATGTGCGTCTTGGAGTTGA
The DNA here is from genome assembly GCA_001513365.1 of Clostridiales bacterium DTU033. Classification (GTDB taxonomy): domain Bacteria; phylum Bacillota; class Clostridia; order Oscillospirales; family Acutalibacteraceae; genus Avimonas. Next base: position 7,682 of record LFTH01000121.1, read on the forward strand.
CAGCCGCCACGCTGACCAGCAGGTCCGCGGCGCGATTGTCCTTCCGCACGGCACCGGCAGGATTGTGCGGGTACTGGTTTTCGCAAAGAACGAACAGGCCGACGAAGCCGCCAAAGCCGGCGCGGATTATGTGGGTGCCGAGGATTTGGTCGCTAAAATCCAGGGCGGCTGGATGGATTTTGACGTTGTGATTGCCAGCCCGGATATGATGGGCATGGTCGGGCGGCTTGGTAAAATTCTCGGCCCGCGCGGATTAATGCCGAGCCCGAAGTCCGGAACCGTTACCCCGGACGTGGCGAAAGCGGTCAGCGATGCAAAGGCGGGCAAGATTGAGTACCGGCTTGACAAGACCAACATCATCCACTGCCCGATTGGCAAGGTTTCATTCGGAGTGGAAAAGCTGAAGGACAATTTCAACACCCTGCTGGACGCGATTATCAAGGCAAAGCCGGCTGCCGCCAAAGGTCAGTATATCCGTTCCTGCGTTGTCGCCACCACCATGGGCCCCGGCATCAAGGTCAACCCGGCCAAAATCGGGGCATAAGCCTTGGCGAGTGGCAAAAAATAAATTCGCGGCTCTTGACAAGGGTAGTTCCTTGTGATAATATAACCAAAGCTGTTCTCCACAGACAGCAGGTGAAACGGTTGTTTCGTAATGGTTTATACCGCCTGCCGAGGACGATGGCCCAAGATTAAACGCAGACCCGCATATGCGGGGTTGTGATTATCTGTCAATCTGTCCTCCCTGTGGTCAGGGAGGATTTTTTGATTAAACCGGCGGTTTGTCTGCCGCAGTGGTTATCGCAGCGGAAAACAGCAATCAGATTTGCGGAGGTGAATGATTTGCCCAGCGAGAGAATTCTGCAGAAAAAGCAGGAGTTTGTCGAGCAGCTCGCCGAAAAAATGAAGTCCGCGGTCGCCGGTGTTGTGGTGGACTACAAGGGGATAAACGTTGCTGATGACACAAAGCTGCGCCGCGAGCTCCGCGAGGCCGGAGTGGACTATTTTGTGGTGAAAAACACAATGCTCCGCCTGGCGGCCGAAAAGGCCGGGCTGCCCGAACTGAACTCGGTCTTAAAAGGCTCCACCGCTCTGGCTTTGAGCAGCGACCATGTCGCCGCGGCAAAGGTTTTGTGCAAATATGCCGATACCAGCAAGACCTTTAATATCAAGGCGGGGTTTATTGAGGGCAGGGTTATTGACGAAAAGGCTGTCGGCCAGCTTGCCAAAATGCCATCCAAGGAAGTTCTGGTCGCAAAGGCTCTCGGCGGCCTGAACGCGCCGATTACCGGACTGGTTTACGTGCTGAACGCGAACCTGCGAGGGCTTGTTGTCGCGCTGAACGCGATTGCGGAAAAGAAAAGCGCGTAACCGTGGTTTTTCCGCCGGTTGCGCTCAAAAAACAAAAAATAATTTAATGTAATGGAGGATTTTACGATGTCAGATAAAGTTGCAAAATTGATTGAGGATGTAAAGGCACTTACCGTTCTTGAGCTTTCCGA
>LFTH01000031.1 GCA_001513365.1 Clostridiales bacterium DTU033
GTTGCTGTCGCATTAATCAGCGGTTTCCAGATTTCGGTAACCATTTTCGCAAGCGGTCTGGCGACGGTGTGCTTTATCCTCATCACCGGAAGAAAAATCCCCCTTTACTACGGCTCCAGCTTTTCATACCTTTCCGCAATATCCGGCCTGCTCGCCAACGAGGCTTTTTTTAATGAGATAAGCCCGACGGCGCGGCAGGCTTTTGAGAGCTGGTCCCCCGACAAAGGGCCGCTGCCCGGCGAAGTGCTCTCTTACGCCCAGTTCGGTATCGTGATGTCCGGTCTTATTTCGATAGCCGCCGGATTATTGGTCAGGGCTTTGGGCTCGAAAGCGATTGAGAACATACTTCCCGCTTCGGTAACAGGCCCGATTGCGATGATTATCGGGTTGACGCTGGCCGGAACCGCTCTCAGTGATGCGGCGCCCGCCAAGGTTGCGGAGGGCGCGACCGCTACCGTGGCAAACAGCAACTGGGTCTGGGTGGTTTCGCTGGTAACTCTGCTGTCCACAATCCTGTTTTCAAGATACCTCAAAGGCTTTCTGGGCCAGCTGCCGCTCCTTCTCGGCGCAGTAGTCGGCTGTATTGTCGCGGGGCTTATTTACCTGATTGGCGGCAGTGATATGAATTTGTTCCAGCAGATTGAAAGCCTGCCGGACGGCATATTTGCGGTGCCCCAGTTCACATTCCCGAAGGTGTCGTGGGTTGCGCTCGCTTCCATCATGCCGATTGCGCTGGCCACCATTCCGGAATCCACCGCGCATATATACCAGCTTGACGTCTATGTCAACGATTTGGCTAAAAAGAAGGATTCCAAAAAGAAATATGATATTGCGGGCCTGCTCGACCGCAACCTCATCGGCGACGGTATCGGCGACATCGTTACCGGCTTAATCGGAGGCCCCGCCGGCACAAACTACGGCGAGAATATAAGCACGATGGCCATCACCAAGGTGTTTTCGGTGTCCGTGGTTTTAGTTGCCGGTATCATTGCGATGGTGATTTCCTTCTTTACCCCGCTTATCAATGCGATATATTCCATTCCAAGAGCGGTTATAGGCGGGCTTGAAGTGTACCTGTTCGGCGCGATTGCCGCACAGGGTATCGCAATCATGATTGAAAAGAAGGTCGATATGTTCTCGGCCAAAAACATCGCGGTTATCGCGACAATCATGGTGATTGGATTGGGCGGGAACTATGCTTTTGGCGGCAATATCCCGTTCTTTGGCATTACTGTCCCGTGTATTGCGGGAGCCGCGATATTCGGCATTATCCTGAACGCCCTCCTCTCAATCGGCGAGAAAATTAAGAAAAACGGCAATGCCGAAGGCGCCGACAGCGCGGAAGAACCGGCAACCGAGGAATAAGCCTGTTTTGAAAGTTTAAAAAGCCATCGGGCGGAGCCGCCCGATGGCTTTTTTGTAAGCCTGCCCCGGAAAATCCGGGGTTATTTTTTTGCGCTTATAGAGAAAATTAAAATGAATCCATAAATTACAAACAGAGCTTCATTTTTCGGCAAAATATTCGTATCCCTGCCGTTATTCTAATAATGGAGAATAAACTGCGCACGATTGGAAAAAATATCATTTGCAGGGAGGCTTCGAGATGGAAGTCAAAATCGAAAACAGGCCGGAAGGGCTGTATGTCCGGCTTTGCGGGGAAATAGACCACCACTCGGCAAGGCAAATCCGCGAGCAGGTGGATTCGGCAGTCGAAATGCTCAGACCGGCAAAGCTGTGCCTTGATTTTAAGGAGGTTAGCTTTATGGACAGTTCGGGTATCGGGCTTATTATGGGGCGGTACAGGCTTATTCAGCTTTATCAGGGGAGCCTTGAGATTATCAACATCTCCGAAAGGATAAAAAAAGTAGTAAGTCTGTCCGGCATTGACCGGCTGGATATAAAAATCCACTCGCTAACCGCCCGCTGACGGCAAAATTACAGTTGAAAGGCAAGGTTGTACATATGAAAGCGTTAAATGAAATGAAAATCACGTTTCCCAGCCTCTCCTGCAACGAAGGTCTGGCGCGTTCGGCGGTGGCCGCGTTCGTTACCCAGCTTGACCCGGCGGTGGACGAGCTTATTGACATAAGGACGGCGGTGTCCGAGGCGGTTACCAACTGCATTGTCCACGCTTATCCGGGCGGGACGGGGCTGATAACGGTTACCGCGAAAATCTACCAGAACGGGCGGGTCCAAATCAAGGTGAAGGACAGGGGGATAGGCATTGAGGACATAAAACAGGCGATGGAGCCTCTGTTCACCACCGGAGGCGAGGAGCGTTCGGGGCTGGGGTTTTCGGTCATGGAGAGCTTCGCCGACAAGCTGAGGGTAAAATCCGCCAAAGGGAAAGGGACTATTGTTACCCTCGAAAAATACATATCAATGCAGCATAGGCAGGGGAAACAGTTTTGAACAATCGGGAAGAAGTCATCTGCGGCAATATCGGGCTGGTGCACTCCTGCGCGCGGCGTTTCATAGGACGCGGGATTGAATACGACGATTTGTTTCAAGCTGGGTGTATGGGGCTTATCAAGGCCGCGGACGGATTTGATGAAAAACGCGGGCTGAAGTTTTCCACCTACGCGGTTCCGGTTATCCTCGGCGAAATCCGGCGCCTGTTTCGGGACGGAGGGGCTGTAAAGGTCAGCCGTTCCCTCAAGGAGATGTCGATGAGGGCGTCCCGCGAGAGGGAGGATTTTATAAGCAGGGAGGGCAGGGAGCCTACGGTGAGCGAAATGGCGGATTTGCTCGGGGTCGGGATTGAACAGGCGGCTGAGGCGCTGAGCGCCGCAATGCCGGCGCTGTCCCTGACAAAAGCGGGGGAGGACGAGGGGGAACAGCTTGACGTGCCGGTCGAGCCGCCGGACGAGCTGCTGACCGACAAGCTGGCGCTGCAGCAGGTTTTATGCGAGCTTGACTCTTTGGACAGGGCGCTTATTGTTCTTCGCTACCTCAAAAGCAACACCCAGCAGGCTACCGCGGAAAAGCTCGGAATGACGCAGGTTCAGGTGTCGCGCAGGGAACGCGCTATTCTGGAGATAATGCGCAGAAAGCTGACCGGCTGACCGACAGCGGCGGCCGCTTTGCGGATATGCCCTGAAGCCTTGACAATCCGCCGTCGAAAATATATAATGTGAAGGAAATAACAGCAGAATACCGGTATATTCGCAGACGGGAAAGAAACGGATGTAAGGCATACAGAGAGAGCGCCGCGCGGTTTTGCGGCTGGAACGGCGCTTATGCTGAAACCCGTGAGCCATCCCTGAGAACCGCTGCGACGAGCGGCGGCGTTTTCCGCGTTAAGGAATAATGAGCGGCGCCTTTTTGGCGCAATTTGGGTGGTACCACGGAGCCTCCGTCCCATTGCAGGGCGGGGGCTTTTATAGTTTAATACCGGTAAAACGCGGCTGTCAGGCTTTCATTGTCAAGGAAAGGTGATTTAAAATGCAGTGGGCAAGTGTCAACCAGCTCCGTGAACAGTTTTTATCTTTTTTTGAAAGCAAGGGGCATTTAAGGCTCCCCAGTTTTTCGCTTATCCCTCAAAACGATAAATCCCTGTTGTTAATCAATTCCGGCATGGCGCCTATGAAAAAGTATTTCACAGGGGAAATAACCCCTCCCAGCAGGCGGGTTACCACCTGCCAGAAGTGTATCCGCACCCCCGATATTGAAAGGGTGGGAAAGACCTCGCGGCACGCAACCTTTTTTGAAATGCTCGGCAATTTCAGCTTCGGCGATTATTTCAAGGAAGAAGCGATAACATGGGCGTGGGAGTTCTGTACCGAGGCCATCAAAATGCCGGCTGACAGGCTCTGGGTCAGCATTTACAAGGACGATGAAGAGGCCTTTGATATATGGACAAAAAAGGTAGGCATTTCTCCTGACCGCGTGGTCAGAATGGGGAAAGAGGACAATTTCTGGGAGCACGGTTCGGGGCCGTGCGGGCCCTGTTCCGAGCTGTATTTCGACCGCGGCGAGCAGTACGGCTGCGGCGCTCCGGACTGCGGGGTGGGATGCGACTGCGACCGATATGTGGAGTTCTGGAACAATGTCTTTACCCAGTTTGACTGCGACGGGAAGGGCAACTACACACCGCTTGACCACCCGAACATCGACACCGGGATGGGGCTTGAGCGGCTGGCCTGCATTGTTCAGGGCGTCGGCAGCCTTTTTGAGGTGGACACCGTTCAGAACATAATGAGCCATATCTGCGAGATTGCGGGCGTAAAATATAGGGAAAACGAGCAGACCGACGTCTCGCTGCGGGTGATTACCGACCATATCCGTTCCATTACTTTTATGATAGGGGACGGCGTCATGCCTTCAAACGAGGGCAGGGGCTATGTGGTCAGGCGGCTGCTTCGGCGCGCCGCGCGGCACGGCAGGCTGCTTGGGATAAACCGGCCGTTTCTTCATATCGTAAGCGGAACGGTTGTGGGCGAGAACATCTCGGCGTATCCCGAACTCGGCGAGAGGCGCGAGTTGATAGAAAAAATCATACTCATAGAGGAAGAGGCGTTCGGCAAGGCGATAGACAGCGGGCTTGCCCTATTGGACGACATGCTGGCTTCGCTTGACGGGGATACCCTGTCCGGCGCAGACGCTTTCAAGCTCTACGACACCTATGGTTTTCCGCTGGATTTGACAAGCGATATTCTCGCCGAAAAAGGGATAAAGGTGGACGAGGAAGAATTCAACAGGCTGATGACCGAGCAGCGCGAACGCGCCCGCGCCGCCCGCAAAAATGCCGGCGCCGACGCGTGGAGGGGCGACTTTGACATGATAAGCCGGCTTGTTCCGAGCAAGTTCGTCGGCTACCACACCACCAGCGCGGAGGGGAGAATAACCGCAATCGTCAAGGGCAGCGAGTTTGCCGAAAGCCTGTCTGAAGGCGAGTCTGCGGCCGTTATACTCGACGTTACGCCGTTTTACGGGGAAAGCGGCGGACAGGTCGGCGACAAGGGGACGATTTCAGGCGGGGACGGGTTGTTCAACGTCTCCGACACCGCGAAAAGCCAGAACGATGTGGTAATCCACATCGGCACCCTTGAGAAGGGCGAGCTTCGCGTGGGGGACACGGTTTTGGCGAAAGTCAGCGAGTTCGAGCGGCTTGCCACAATGCGCAACCACACCGCGGCGCACCTGATACAGGCCGCGCTCCGCCGGGTGCTCGGCAGCCATGTCGAGCAGGCCGGTCAGCTTGTGGACAGCAGGCGGATGAGGTTTGACTTCACACATTACGCGGCTTTGACCGATGACGAGATAAAGCAGGTAGAGACCCTTGTAAACAGGTGGATTTTGGCGGGTATAAAAGCCGATATCCGCGAAATGCCGCTTGAAGAAGCCAGAAAGCTCGGCGCTCTGGCGCTGTTCGGCGAAAAATACGGGGATACGGTGCGCGTGGTGCAGATAGGCGAAGGCGACGGCAGGGTCTCTGCCGAGCTGTGCGGGGGCACTCACGTTGACAACACCTCAAAAATCGGGCTTTTTAAGATTCTTTCTGAAAGCTCGGTTGCCGCCGGAGTGCGCAGGATTGAAGCGGTTACGGGCGAAGGTGTGGCTGAGCTTTTAGACAAATACCACGGGCTGCTGCTGCAGACGGCGGATATTGTGAAAGCCGGAAATATCGAAGAACTGCCGCGCCGCGCGTCCAGCGTGTTGGGCGAGTTCAAAAACGCCCAGCGCGAGCTTGAAATGCTGCAGGACAGGCTCGCGGCGGGCAAGGTAGAGCAGTTGTTCAGCAATACGGCGGACATCGGCGGAGTGCGGGTGGCGACCGCGGTATGGCGCGGCGCGGATTCAAGCGAAATCCGCAGCATTCTCGACAAATGCAAGGACATGGCACCTGCCGATTTGGTGGCAGTGATTGCGGGAGTAAAAAAAGACGGCGGCTCGATTTCGTTCGGCTGCTTCTGCGGCCCCGACGCTGTCAAGCTGGGCGCCCATGCGGGGAATATAGTCCGCGAGACGGCTAAAATATGCGGCGGCAACGGCGGCGGCAGGCCGGATACGGCGATGGCGGGCGGCAGGGACGCTTCAAAGCTTGAGCAGGCAATGACCGCTGTTCCCGAAATAGTAAAAGGGTTTGTTTCAAAATAATTTTTGAGAGGGAGATTGAGAATGAGCGAATGCGTTTTCTGCAAAATCGTCAGCGGCGAAATCCCTTCCAACAAAATCTATGAAGACGAGAAAGTGATGGCGTTTTACGACATCGCGCCCAAAGCCCCTGTCCACTTTCTGATTATACCAAAACAGCATATATCGGGGGTGGACAGGATTGACGGCACAAACAGCAAAATCATCTCGGAGATTTTTGAAACAATAACAAAGGTTGCTGCCGATTTGGGGGTTGATTCCTACCGCGTTGTAACCAACAACGGCACGCAGGCGGGGCAGACGGTCTTCCATCTTCACTTCCATGTCCTCGGCGGCGGCCCGCTCGGCGACATGGCTTAAAGCGCCGGGCGCTTGAACGGGTAACGGTATGGCTTTTATTATTCTTGATTTGGAATGGAACGGAACTTACTCAAAGAAGACGCGGAAATACTTCAACGAGATAATCGAAATCGGTGCGGTCAAGGTCAGCCGGTCGCTTGAGCCGGTTGATACCTTTCATGCTGTTATCAGGCCGGTTGTAACCCGCAGGCTGTCGTCGGTGGTGCGGAGCCTGACCGGCATTGAAAAAGAGGAGCTTAAGGAAGGCCGGCCGTTCACGCAGGCGGTTTCGCAGCTTCGCAGATGGATTGCCGACCCTTCTGCAATCGTGATGACGTGGAGCACCACCGATTTGCTTGTCCTGCTTGAGAACTGCCGGTATTTCCTGAATCAGGATAGAATTCCTTTCATAAAAAACTATGCCGATTTGCAGGCGTATTTCCACTTTAAAATGGGCTTGTCCGGCTCGCAGCAGACCGGACTGGTCAAAGCCTGCGAAATGCTGGGGATAAGCGACAACCGGCAGGATAAGCACCGGGCGCTGGACGACAGCGTCCTGTCGGGGCAGGTTTTTGCGCGGATTTACGACAGCGAGGCTTTCAGCCGGTTTGTTTTCTGCGCCGATGAGGAGTTTTACCGGCGGCTGACATACAAGACCACCATAATCAGTGATTTGAAAAATGAGTATGTCAACCTCGCAAAACTTAAATTCAAATGCTGCGACTGCGGCAATCCTGTCGAAAGGGTCGGCGAGTGGTGTTTCCGCAGCCGGGCATTCTATGCCGATTATTACTGCGCGGAATGCGATAAAAAATACACCGCGCGGGTGCAGGTAAAGCTGAAGTACAGCGGCGCGGAAACCGCCAAAACGCTCATTCAAAAACCTGAACCGCCTCCCGAAGAACACGAAGTTTTGGAGGGCGGTCAGTAATATTTTGGCTCTGTAAAGTTAAAATGAAAGAATAGCAGCCAAAATCGTACAAATGATTCATGCCACAA
>LFTH01000081.1 GCA_001513365.1 Clostridiales bacterium DTU033
GGTGGTCGGCCTGTAAGTTGTCGGGGTTGTCGGGAAGTAGGTCGGCCTTCTTGTCGTATAGGTAGCCCCCGGAATTGTGTAGTCGCTGTCGGTATAATACCTGTGGGGTGTCTTTTTCTGGTTCACATACCACGCGTACGGCATAATCACGTCCTCATTCTTGACAATGTCGGACGCGCGGACCGCCACCGTTTCGCCGTTGCGCACCCTGCGCGCCACCACGACGCAGCGGCCGTCCTTGAATTTAGCGTTGCTTGTGGCGGTGCAGGTCGAGAGCACCAGCAGCTGGTCGTCGGGGTTTATGTCCACGCTGTTGAAGTCATAGACCGACCTTGCCCTGATGTTGGCGACAAAATCCATGAAGTCATCGTCGCTTGCGAAAGACGTCCGAATATAGTCAAAATACGGCCCATCCTCTTCGCGGGTGCTCAGCAGCATTACCGCGAACACCTTGTACTGCCTGCGCTCAAACAGGGTGTCAAGGTTGATGACAGGCGCCGAGCGCATGTAACTCAGGTTGTTCAGAAGCTTGTTCAGCGGGGACAACATCTGCCCGCTTGCCATGTTGTGCCCGTAGATAATAAGTACCCGGTTTGTATCGTTCGGGGTTTCGAGGTTGTTGCGCTCGTCAAAAAACAGCGCCCCGTTTTTGTTGCGGGCTTTCTGGAAATCGCGGTAAAGATAAAACTCGTTGTCGCCCGAATACATCACCGGATAGTTGATGTTCAGCCATTTTTTGTTCGCGTCTTTGTACTGCAGCCACCCGCGGATTTGGTCGTTCTGGGCATACAGGGCCTTAAACGCCGGCAAAATCCCGTCAGGGTACCGCTCCGGCGGNNCCGGCGGCGGCGCGGGGTTGTCGGGGTCGTACAGCTCGGCCAGGCTGTTGTATCCCTGCTGGTTTTTAAGCGGGATAATAATCATCTCGTTGACGATATAGGCGAGCGAGACAATCAGGGTTATCAGCGCAATGTTGAATATGCATTTGCGCAGTATCTCAAGCGGTGGGTCGCCACGCTTCGGGATTATCCCGCTCAGCGCGTCCGCCGCCCTGTCGATAATGCGTTTGTTTCCGCCGCCCCGCCTTTGCTTTGCGGGCGAACTGCCCTCAATGCGGAAAGGCGGCTTTTGAAGCGGCACGGCCTCTTCAATCATGAATTTCGGCAAAGTAGCGGATGGATTTCCGCTGTTTTCTTCGGCAACGGCTCCGGCAGAATTGGTGTTTTCACCTTCAGCCGAAACATCGCCGGGCATATCCGGCCGGCTGTATCTTTCCAAAATCTCGCGCGCCTGCCCCACCACCCTGATGGTGTCCGGAGTTTCCCCCTCAAGGTGGGTCAGACGGACGTTCAATATCTCTCTTTTATCCATATCCTTATCGGCTGACATCGCACTCCCTGCCTTTCAGTGTTAACGTCGTACCAGAACCTTCAGCCCCTGTTCCAGAACTTCAAGAAACCTGTCTATGTCTTCAACCGTGTTTGTATGCGAAAAGCTGACGCGCAGCGCGGAATCCACCAGACTGTCCGGCAGACCCAGCGCGGTGAGCACATGGCTTTTTTTCCCCTTCGAGCAGGCGGAACCGCTCGACACATACACGTCGTGCTGCGCGAGAAAATGGAGCATGGTCTCGCTTTTAATCCCCGGCGCCGCGATATTCACAATATACGGCACCGCGGCTTTCGGCGATATCCATACCACCCCGCGCAGGCGTTCCACCCCTTCGTGCAGCCGCTGACGCAGGCTGTGGTACAGTCTGTTCTGCTCCTCGACCGGGGGCAGCTCCTCCGCCGCAACACCGAACGCGGAGACAAGCGGCACCGGCTCGGTCCCGGCGCGGATTCCGCGCTCATGCCCTCCGCCGAAAACGCGCGGCAAAATCCGCGTGCCCTTTTTGATATACAGCGCCCCGCAGCCTTTGGGCCCGTGGAGCTTGTGAGCGCTTGCCGACATCAGGTCTATGTCAATCCGTTCGGCGGACAGCGGCATTTTGCCCGCCGCCTGAACCGCGTCGCAATGGATTAAAGTACCGGACGCGACCCGCCTTACGCTGGATACAATCCTGTCAATCGGGAAATGGATTCCGATTTCGTTGTTGACATACATTATGCTGACCAGCACCGTATCGCTGCGGCAGGCTTCCGCCACATGTTCGGGCTCAATTACCCCGTTTTTGTCGGGCACAAGCCTTGTAACCTCGCACCCCTGCCGCTCAAGCTCGTTCACCGATTCCAGCACCGACGAATGCTCGACCGCGGTGGTAACGATATGCCTGCCCGCGCGCTGTTTTGCCAATGCGGCGCCGAAAACCGCGAGGTTATTGGATTCGGTGCCGCCCGAAGTGAAAAAGAGCGTTTCGGGGCTGCAGCCCAGCAGCTTTGACACCTGTTTGCGCGCCGTTTCCATCGCCTGTTCGGCCGACGCCCCCATCCTGTGCAAAGAGGAGGGGTTGCCGTAATTTACGGTCATCATCTCAAGCGCTTTGTCCGCCGCCGCCCTGCAAACCTGTGTGGTGGCGGCATTGTCGAGATATACAAGCCTCAATGGCCATAACCCTCCAAACCGTATTCCGAAAACTAATTATATAACATTATAGCCATAGTTACAACCTTCTATTTATGTCAATGCTGTAAACATTCACAAAAAATTCACATCTTAATTTTACCACAGCTTTTGGGCGCGGCAAAAATGAACAAGGCGGCATTCCGCCGCCCCCATGCTTTCGATTTTTTCATCCGTCCTGCGGAGTCTCGCCCCCGCATGAACAGTCCTGCCACGGCTGTTCGGTCTCATGACGGGGGGGACGTTCCATCAACGCGCGGATTGCGCCGTACGCCGGCTGTCCCTGATAGCATATCCGCCAGCACTGCTCGGTAATCGGCATTTCCACCCCGACGGCCTGCGAAAGCTCATAGCCCGCCAAAGCCGCGTGGTACCCCTCCACGGTGCCGACAATATTAACGGCTTCTTCGGGGGTGCGGCCCTGCCCTATCAGAATACCCGCGCGGCGGTTGCGCGAGTGAAGGCTGCCGCATGTAACAATCAAATCCCCAAGCCCCGACAGGCCGGCGAATGTCTCGGCCCTCGCGCCCATTCTTATTCCGAGCCTTGCAATTTCGGCAAGCCCGCGGGTAATCAGCGCGGCTTTTGTGTTGTCCCCCACTTCCAGCCCGTCGCATATCCCCGCGGCAAGGGCTATCACGTTTTTGAGCGCGCCGCCGAGCTCCACGCCGATTACGTCGGTATTCACATAAATCCTGAACTTCGGGTTCATCATGATATCCTGAACCTGTTCGGCGGCCTCAACATCCTCGCAGGCGCTGATTATCGAGGTCGGTACCCCCCTCGCGACCTCCTCGGCATGGGACGGGCCGGACAGCACCGCCACCCGCGCCATCGGCAGCGCCTCGGAGATTACCTGCGAAAGACGGCAGTGGGTGCCTTTTTCAAGCCCCTTGCTGGCATTTGCAATCAGCGCGCCGTCATTGATTACCGGTTTAAGCAGCGCGGCGGTGTCCCTTACCGCAAACGACGGTACCGCCAGAATAGTCAAATCCGCGCCCGCGGCGCAGGAGATGTCGGTGGTGAGCTCAATCTCAGGCGGAACCGGGACGCCGGGCAGCAGCTTTTTGTTTTCTCCAAACCTCTGTATGCCGGAGACTTCCTCCTTAAACGGCGACCAGAGGGCGACCTCGTTGCCGTAGTTCGAGGCCATAATCGCAAGGGCGGTGCCCCAGCCCCCGGTTCCAAGCACCGCAATCTTCCGCCTGTTGCCCATAAACCCCGCTCCTTTCCGCTTGTAAGCTGTTTTATTCCTCTTTCTTTTTACCGAGCTTGCTCTCGGTGCCGTTGATTATCCGCCTGATGTTCGGAATATGCTTGAGTATGACTGTGGCGGCAATCAGGGTGGAAAGTATCACGCTCGAAAGGGTGTTTGTCGGCGGCCTGCAGTCCACATACGCGCTGAACAGCCCGGTAAGCGCCGGCAGCGCCAGTGCCGCGCAAATCGAGCCGAGGGAGACCATTCTGAAAATCGCCACTACTATAATAAACACCCCAAGGCAGATAAGGGCTATCCGGTAATCAAGGATTAAAATCATCCCGAAGGTGGCAAGGACGCCCTTGCCGCCGCGGAACTTAAAATAAATCGGGAACAGATGCCCAAGTATGCAGCACAGCCCCGCCGCGTACTTGCCAATGATGGCCAGCTCCAGCTCCCCGCCCGAAAAGCCGGGGTTCATCGCTTCCACCAGCCATCCGCCGAGGTAAACCGAGCCGATACTTTTTCCGACGTCGCCCGCCGTGGTTATCAGCGCCGGGACCACCCCCTGCGAGCGCAGCACATTGGTGGCGCCGGCGTTGCCGCTGCCGAAATCGCGTATGTCGCGGCCCGAAATGATTCTGGTTACGATTATCGCGGAATTCACGCTGCCCAAAAGATACGCAAGCAGGCAGGCAAGGGCCAGCGACGGCCAGCAGTGGTATAAAAAGTTTAGCAGCTGTTCAACCATCCGATTTCTTCCTTTCAATATGCAGAAGGATTTATTCAATTATATATTTCTGCGCCGTATTATATGCGCGGCGCCCGCTATCCCCCGCGTTCGCGGACAATAATGCGGACGGGCGTACCCTCAAGCCCGAAAGCCTCGCGAATCTGGTTTTCGAGGTACCTCTGGTACGAAAAATGGAAAAGCTCCGCGCTGTTCACAAAAAACACAAAGGTCGGAGGGCGGGTCGAAGGCTGTGTAACATAGAATATGCGCAGCCGCCTGCCTTTGTCAGAGGGGGGCTGCACCCTTGCGACCGCGTCGGCCAATAAATCGTTCAGCATCCCGGTTGAAAACCTCATCGAATGCTGCTCCGAAACATATTTTATCAGCTCGAACAGCCTGTCCACCCGCTGTCCGGTCTTTGCCGAAATGAAAATTATCGGCGCATACGGCATGAACGAGAAATCGGCCATCAGGGACTTGCGCATTTTATCCATGGTCTTGTCGTCTTTTTCGACTGCGTCCCATTTGTTGACCGCAATAATGCTACCCTTGCCTTTTTCATGCGCCATTCCGGCAATCTTGCTGTCCTGCTCGGTAAACCCCTCGGTCGCGTCTATCATAATCACGCACACGTCGGCGCGCTCGACCGCCATCTCGGCGCGCAGCACGCTGTAGTACTCCACCCGGCTGTCGATTTTACTGCGGCGACGGATACCGGCGGTGTCTATGAAAACAAAGTCTCCGTGCCGGTTTTTGATTTCGGTGTCAATCGCGTCTCTGGTGGTACCGGCTATATCGGTAACAATCGAACGCTCCTCGCCCGCTATATAGTTAATCAAGGACGACTTGCCGACATTCGGCCTGCCTATCACCGCGACCTTTATTGCCTGCCGGTCATCCTGCCCGTCCTCGGTTTTGGGCAGCAGCTCGCAGATAGTGTCCAGCAAATCCCCGGTGCCGTGCCCGTGGATTGCGGATACCGGTATCGGCTCCCCCAGACCTAGGTTGTAAAACTCGTAAACTTCCGGCGGCAACTGCCCGACGCTGTCCACCTTGTTGACGCACAGCAGAACTGGCTTGCCGCTTTTTAACAGCATGTCGGCGACGTCCACGTCGTTTGCGGTTGCCCCTGTCTTTAAATCCACCACCAGAACAATCACGTCCGCCTGCTCAATCGCAAGCTGGGCCTGACGCCTCATCTGCGAGAGGAAGACGTCGTCCGCGTGCGGGTCTATCCCGCCGGTATCGGCGAGCATGAAGCGGTTCCCGCACCACTCGCACTGCGCGAAAATCCTGTCCCTCGTAACGCCGGGGGTGTCCTCGACTATCGAGACCCGTTTGCCGACAAGTTTATTGAAAAGGGCGGATTTGCCCACGTTCGGGCGCCCGACCAATGCCACAACCGGCAGCGACACGCCATATCACCGTCCCGTTCCTTAACATCAACAGTATAACCCGACTTTCATACTTTTACAATATGATTTTTGCCAGTCGGTGTCAAGTTGTCCTGCGTTCAGCGCCATAGCAAATCAACTCATAAGAGCATTGAGAAAACTGCTCCCGTCAACCGGCACCACAACCACTTTCAGCCCCAGCGCGTTCTGGACGTCGCCGGGGGAAATGTCGTCCAAAAACAAATCCCCGTCATGGCGGAGCATCGCGGAAGGTATAAGCAGCACTCCGCCGCCGGCGCGCGGCTTAAGCTGTTCAATCAAATCCCGCCCGGTAACAAGGCCGGCGACGTCAATCGTCTCACCGAAAAACCGGTTGATTACCGGCACAACCTCGGCGTTCAGTCCCCCGTATTTTTTGCGCGCCATATCCACAAGCCCGCTGATAAACGGGGCCGCCGCGGCGCCGGTCGCGACGATTATCCGGCTGCCTTTGGGCCGCTTTCGGCACCCCTTCAGAGTCCTGTCAAACTCGGATTTGAACAGCGCCATCAGCCCGACCCCGTTTTCAAGCTGCGGAAAATCCCCGTAAAACTCTTCGTCGGGCACCGGCAGACCGGCCTTTAAGTAAAACTCGTCGGCGGGGTAAAACACCCTTGCGCCAAAAGTTTTAATCATCCGCTCCCCGAATTCCTCCACCTGCCGGACAGCTTTTACCGCCTCGTCCGCTGTGAACGGGCGGAGCGGGGTAAGCCCTTGCCGGTGCTTTGTCAGCCCGACCGGAACCACCGCCACGCTTTGGACCGCCGGGCAAAGCCCCGACAAATCATTCAGGGTGCGGTCAAGCTCCGCGCCGTCGTTTATGCCGGGGCAGAGCACAATCTGGCAGTTCATCAGTATCCCCGCGTCCGCAAACCTTTGCATTATGGCAAGGCTTTCCCCGGCAAAGCGGTTGTTCATCATCTCGCACCTGAGCGACGGGTTTGTGGTATGCACCGAAATGTTTACCGGGCTTATCCTCATTGAGATAATCCGTTCTATCTCATGCTCGGTGATGTTGGTCAGGGTGATATAATTCCCGAACAGGAAGGAAAGCCGGCTGTCGTCGTCCTTGAAATACAGGGTTTCCCGCATTCCCTTAGGGAGCTGGTCGATAAAGCAGAATACGCACTTGTTTTTGCACCGGCGCTGCTCGTCCATCAGGTAGCTCTCAAACTCAAGGCCGATGTCGTCGTACGTTTCCTTGCGGATTGACAGATTAATCGTGTCGTTCCCGCGGATAATCTCAAGGGTTACCTCGGTATCGGCGGTATAAAACCTGTAATCCAGCACGTCTGAAATCCTGTGCCCGTTGACCTTGTCAAGAATATCCCCCGCCCGGATACCGAGCCTTGCCGCCGGGCTTTTTTGCCTTACTCCGGCAACAGCCACTCCCATCCTGCAGCCCCCCTTTTTTATAATCGGCGCGTTTTATTGATATGATTATAAAACAATTCGGAAAGTTTTGTAAAAAATTATTATCGCCGCAATTTATCGCGGTTTTAAACCGGCGCCGTCCGCGCAGGTTCCGCCGCGAAAAAAAATAGAGAAGGATTGCTCCCTCTCTAACTGCCCCCAAAACTCTAAAGGCCGGAAAAAGGCTTATGCCTCTTTTTTCACAACCAGCCTGCCTTTGTAATAGCCGCAGTTTCCGCAAACGCGATGTGTGCGCCTGAACTCGCCGCACTGTGAGCATTTAACCAGCGCCGGGGCACTCAGCTTCCATAAGTTGGAGCGCCTTTTGTCCCGCCTTGCTCTGGAAGTTTTTCTCTTGGGTACCGCCATTGTCAGCACCTCCTTAACGCTAATCAGTATTATCTGTAAGCTGCCGAAGGATTTTAAAACGCGGGTCAACCCTGCCGGCACGGCAGCCGCAGCCGCCTTTGTTCAAATCCTTGCCGCATTCATGGCAAATCCCCGCGCAATCCTCCCGGCACAGGTTTTTTGTGGGAAGGTTGAGTATTAAATCTTCAAGCACCAGCTCGCCCAAATCAAGCTTGTCGCCCTCGATTAAAACCTGACTGTCGTCCCCTTCTGTAAGCGACGACACCAAATCATGGAGTATCCGCACCTGCACGGGCCTTTTGATTTGTGCGAGACAGCGGTCGCAGGCGCAGTGATGGATAAAATCGGCAGCCGCGTCCAGTAGCAGGAAATTCGCGCCCGCGGTTATTTTGCCGCGCACCCGTACAGGCTCCAGAAAAGGGCGGTTGTTCTGGTATTCAAAATCTGAAAAATCCAGCGCGCAGTCTATCTCAAGCTCTTCCGCCCTGCCTGTGAACAGCTGCTTTAAATCTATAATCATGACTCCACCTCTAGCGCCATGTTGAATATTATATAAAGCGGCTGATGGTTTGTCAAGCAAATTTTCAGCCCGCTCGCCGACCTGCTAGCCTTGCTCTATATCCTGCGGCGGCCCGTTCTGACTTTTCTGCCGCATATATTCGTTGTATTCCTCCTCGGTCAGGTACTCGACCGGCTTGTAGTCCTCGGCCGGCGCGTCCCCGATGTCGCGGATGATTATGAAAGGGGTGAGCTCGTCGTCCTGCCCGGACGGGTTGTCCCCGATAAGCTCGCAGAGGAATTCGGCGGTTTTATCCCTTAAAGACGGGGAACGCCCGAGCAGCTCTATATCCAAATCGCTCGCGTCCGCTATCATGCAGATAATTCCGGTCTCCCGCTCGATTTTCTCGCAGACCCCGTCCGGGTCGCGCGGGGTCAGCACCGCCAAAGTGTGGTAGGTATTAAAAGCGGAGCGTTTATAAAAACCGTCAATCCCCGCGACGTCCCGGCCGGCAACCCTGTAAAAAACCCCGCGCACTCCGAAAAGCCGGCAAACCGCCCCGCAGAAACTCGCAAGCAATATCCGCGGCAGCCCTTTCATATTTATTGCGATCTGCAGCTTGTAAGGCTCGTCCATCCCGATACCGTACTGGTTGCGGGTGGCAAACTTCGACAAAAATTTCGCCCAGAACCCCAGCCTTACCTTGCCGATTTCCACCGTATTGTCCTGACACATCGAAATCACCTTTTCGCCGAGCGAGACAATATCGCCCGGCTGGTAGATTGGCAGAACATAGCGGCGGACAAGCTCGATATAATCCTCTCCGCGCTCAACAAAATGGGTCTTCACCGCGTACCGTTCAAAGCGCCTGCCCTCGACTTCCCGCACCCCGCGTACGTAGTAAGTTACCCCGTTTTTCTCACGCCTGTTTTCTTTTAGGTTCAGGTTCCCGATGTACCATTTTCCCATAGCTTTAACACTCCCTGCGGGGCGGGCAAAACCGCCCGCTCCGGATTAAAACTGCGGCGAAACCCCCTTCGCCGCAGCCCCTTTTCAGTCAAGCGCGTATTTTGAAACGGTTTCGGGGACGCTGGATTTGTCCGCCGATACCGTCATCACGATATTGACCTCCGCTTTTTTGGAAAGGCTGTCCAGCTTTTCAATAAAGCCGGCGAGTTTTTCAAAATCATAACCGGTTATTTTGAGGGTGGAGTCAACAAATATATCGGTAATGTCATAATTCGCGGCGCACATGCCGGAAATAAAGCCGTAAAACGCGTCAAAGCCCTGAATGTCGTACTCGTCTGCCGCAACCAGACGGGTTCGGTAAGTTATGTTGTAGGACAGCTGATTGTTCTTCTCAATAAGCACGACATGGCCCTTTGATTTTTCGGTCGCCTCATTGCACATCTCAATCAGGCGCTTGGTCTTGCCGGAACCCTTGTTTCCGAGGATTAACTGCACCATTTTAATCTCCCCCTGAATTTAGTATATCCGCAAACCGCGGTGATAGACAAAAAAGTCTTTGGTGAAAAACCGTTACCTCTTAAGCCTTTTTTCAAGCCCGGCCCTCTGGCTTTCAAATCCGGGCTTGCCGAGCAGCGCGAACATATTGCGCTTATAGCTTTCAACTCCCGGCTGGTCAAAAGGATTGACGCCGAGCATGTACCCCGAAATCGCGCACGCCTTTTCAAAGAAATATATCAGGTAACCAAGATTCCGCTCGTCCGCGGCAGGCATATTCAGCACGACATTCGGCACCCCGCCGTCGGTATGCGCCAGCACCGTGCCCTCGAAAGCCTTGCGGTTGACGTGGCTTAAGGTGTTGCCGGACAGAAAATTCAGCCCGTCAATATCCTGCGGGTCGCGCCCCACCGCAATATCCTTCTGAGTATCGTCAACCAGCACCACCGTCTCAAACAGGATTTTTGTCCCGTTCTGTATATACTGGCCCAGTGAGTGAAGGTCGGTCGAAAAAATCGCCGACGCCGGGAAAATCCCTTTTCCGTTCTTGCCCTCGCTTTCGCCGAACAGCTGTTTCCACCATTCGGCCATCAATAAAAACGAGGGCTCATAGCTGACCAGAAGCTCGACCGACCGCCCCTTCCGGTACAATATGTTCCGGATTGCCGCGTACAGGTAGCAGTCGTTTTTTGCAACGTCCGGCTCCAATAGACTCTTCTGCGCGAGCGCGGCGCCGCCCATCAGCGCGTCTATGTCGCAGCCCGCTACCGCAATCGGCAGCAGCCCCACCGCGGTCAGCACCGAATACCGCCCGCCCACGTCGTCGGGGATTACAAAAGTCTGGTACCCCTCGCGGTCGGCTAGGCTTTTCAAGGTGCCGCGCTGCCTGTCAGTGGTTACGTAAATCCGCTTTCTCGCCTCGTCCAATCCCACGGTGCGCTCAAGGTACTCGCGGAAAATCCTGAACGCTATCGCAGGCTCGGTGGTCGTGCCGGATTTTGAAATCACGTTTATTGAAACCCTGCGCCCTTCGCAAAGCTCAAGTATTTCGGAAAGCGCGGACGGGCTTAAGCTGTTGCCGGCAAAATAAATGTCCGGAGTGTCTTTTTGTTTTAAATTATACAGCGGGGATTTTATAAACTCGATAACCGCGCGCGCCCCAAGATACGAGCCGCCGATACCGATTACAACAAAAACGTCGGTATCCCGCTTAATCTTTTCGGCCGCGGCCTTAATGCGGGAAAATTCCCCCTTATCATAATTCAAAGGCAGCGTCAACCATCCAAGATATTCGCTGCCCATCCCTGTGCGAGCATGGAGCTGTTCGTGGGCCGCATAAACCAGCGGCTGCACGGCGTCAAGTTCATGCTGCTGTATAAAGTTTTCAAGATATCGCGCGTCCAAGCCGACAGGCATAAGTATTCCCCCTCTGGTCTTAGCACTTTTATTGTACCGTATCTCACCCTCCTTTTCAACCACCCGGCGGCAATTTAAAAAAATATTTTTTATACTGATTTTCAAAACGCCCGGCCGACAAAAAGGGCTTTCCCCGCGCCCGTTTTTTTGGTTGCCGCGTTTTCCTTCTTACGAAATCAAAGCCACAAAAATTCGCGCGAACGCCTGCAGTATCCCAAGCCGCGGGACGGCCGCGGCGGCGTAAACGTCGTATTTCGCGGCGGTGCTGCCTTCAATGGTCAGCACCAGCTCGCCGATAACCTGCCCTTTATAGACCGGCGCCTCCAAATCCTTCGCGAGCACCAGCTCCTGCGCGATACTCTTATCCTGCCCCTTTTTGATGAGCAGCGGGGGCAAATCGTCCATCACCGCGCCCACGCTGTTTTTTACTCCGCGCAGCACCCTGACCGGCTTCAGCGCGCCCTCCTCAACCTTCGGGGCATACACCGCGTAATTCGCGAACCCGTAATCCAGCATTTTGCGCGCGCCCCCGAACCTCTCGTCCGAGGTTTTGCAGCCGAGGATTACCGCGGCAAGCCCCATCCCGTTCCGCTCGGCGGTAGCGGCAAGGCTGTGCCCCGCCTTGCTTGTGGTGCCGGTCTTAAGCCCGGTGGTACCGGGGTAAAACCTGACCAGCCGGTTGGTGTTGACAAGCTGGGATTCCCCCTTGCGCAGGGTGTCCATCCAGATGGTGGTGTACTCCACAATCTTTTTGTGCTTTAACAGCTCGCGCGACATCAGCGCGATGTCGTACGCGGTGGAATACGCGGTGTCATCAAGTCCGGTGCAGTCTTTGAACAGGGTGTTGTTCATGCCGAGAGCGGCGGCGCGCTGGTTCATTTTCTGGACAAAGCTCTCCTCCGAGCCGCTGACACACTCGGCCATCATCACACAGGCGTCGTTTGCCGAAACAACCGCGATTGCCTTTACAAGGTCGCTGACCGACATGATTTCGCCCGGCTCCAGCCAGATTTGCGAGCCGCCCATCGAGGCGGCGTAGGGCGAGCATGTCAGGTTGTCGCTCAGCGCAATCCGCCCGTCCTCAACCGCTTCCATTATCAAAAGCAGGGTCATAATCTTTGTAACCGACGCAATCGGCAGCTTTTCATGCGGGTTCTTTTCAAAAAGCACCTGCCCGCTTGAAAGCTCCATCAGCAACGCCGATTTCCCCCCCACATCAAGGGTTTTTGTGTCTGCGGGCAGATCCGTACCGCCCTGCGCCCACCCCGGTATCTCGCCGCTAAGCAGGGTCTCTGCCGTTTCTCCGGATTCAATATCCGTTATGATTTTCCCCTTTGCGGTAGCCGCGGCCGCGGGCGCCGCAAGAATAAAAACGGCGGCGCCTGCCGCAGCCGCCAGAATTCTCCCCCACAGCTTCATCCCCAGCACCTCCCTAATCTAGTACGAATATATGCGCAGGGAGGCCAAATTAGTATGCCGATGCCGCAATTTTGTCTGTTAAGATACATATATGCGCCGATGTTGATTAAAAAGGCTAAATTTTATTTCAAAAATGACGATTATTTTTACATTTAGTATCATATGACTTTTATACAAATGTATGATATAATAGCTTTGACTGTTTAATTAATTGAAGTGTTTTGTTTTCCTTCTTTTTGCAAGGCAAGCTTACCGGAAAGGCTATATTTTTTTGCCTTCGCAATTCCAAAAATGCAGAAAGGATGGAACTAAATGGATTTTTCAAACAAGTTCCATAAAACAGATATCTGCGACTATGAGGGCAATCTTCTGGCGAGCGGGTATTTGTGGAATGATAACGGCGATTATATAGAGATAAGAGGCAAGAACCTCCCTTTGCTGCAGGAAGGGGAAAAGCTGAGAATAATTGCCCACCACCGCAACGCCAGAGCCGAAATCTTCAATACGTTCGTATACGTCAGCAGGGAAAACTATCTGAGCCTTTATGTGGTCAGCAAAACCATTGACTCAAACCAGCGGAAGTTTTACAGGATTAAAACCAATATCCGCACATCGCTTGAATATGAAATCAAAAACCGCGAGGAAATAAGGCTTGAGCGGCCGATTGACGTCTGTATTCTGGATTTGAGCCTCGGCGGTATCAGAATGGGCTCAAAAGCGGCTCTGGAGATGAACGGCTGGTATAAAATCAACGTCTTGCTCGGCAAGGACGCCACGGAATTCACTGTGAAGATAATCAGAAGGATGGATTCCGAAGTCTGGGGGAATGAATACGGCTGCGTCATCAAGGAGATTACGCG
Source organism: Clostridiales bacterium DTU033 (assembly GCA_001513365.1). Lineage (GTDB taxonomy): Bacteria > Bacillota > Clostridia > Oscillospirales > Acutalibacteraceae > Avimonas. The sequence continues at coordinate 13,367 of LFTH01000081.1, forward strand.
GGAAAGCGAGCAGAAAATCTGCCGGTACATTTTCGACAGGGAACGGCAGCGGAAAGCGAAAATAAACAGCATATTGAAAAAGTCAATATTCATCCAGTAGCGGCCGGCGGCAAAAAGCAAGGGCTGGGAATCAGGGAAACGCAACCCCCGACTCCCAGCCCTTAAGTTTGGCGTTTAATATCCATATTGAGCCGGTATCATTCCGAAATCCTCAGGGCGCACTGCGCCCCGCTGAAATGCGTTGAATTTCAGGGTATCATATATCCCGGCATGGGCGGTGGAATAATAGGGGTTTACATAGGCTATCCCCAAAACCCCGCAGGTTACGGCCGCAGCCAGCGACCAGCCCCAAAAGCTCAAATCAAACACAAACAGTTCGGCCTTGTACCCGTATGTAATCCGCCGGCTGAGCTCCAGCGCCCTGGACGCGGGCAAATGCGGGTACTCGCAGATGATGTAATCGGCCATGCTGTACGCGTAGCCCATCACAATCCCCGGTATTATGAACAGCAGGGACCACAAAAACACGTAAACACCCTTAAGCAGCCCCGTGGTAACAAAAGAGGAATAATACGAGCTAAAACCCGCGAAAACATCGCTTACAGGCGGGCTTTCCCCTCGCCAGTACCGCAAAAACCAGCCCTTTGAGCCGATGGTTATCACATTCCCGACAAGAATATAGTACAAAGCCGCCAGTGCCCCGATAATGAGAACGGCAAAGGATACAAGCGGATAATTAAAGAACTTCCCCGGACCGAAATAGGCCTGCCCGTCTTCAAACTCCACCGAAAAACCAGTTACCGTCCCCGTCCGGCCGGAGCCGAGTAACAACGCGATGACGGCCGCCGCAATCGCAATCCCCATCCTGCCCGACATACGCTGTTTCGCAGACGCCTTTAAATACTGACGGTTAAACAAAACAAACCCTCCCCACGCAAATACATCCGCCGCCCTCCGGCGGGTACCGTTTTTGACCGGCCGCAACCGGACTGTTTTCTCTTTGATTAATATTCCCGCTGACAGGCGAATATCCCTGAAAACGCCTGCCCGTCAGCTTACATTATACCTTATATGCCGGCTGATTGCACCATATTTTTTCAGGCTTTTCCTTTTTACGCAAAAAAACGCCCGCTCCCCGGCGGCCGCGGCTTTTTTTGCGGCAAAGGCGCAAACGCCGTCTGTTACAACCCGCAAAACCCAAACAAAAAACGGGAATCCGGCAATTAATGCCGGGTTCCCGTCAGCGGCAATCCGCCCGAACTGACCGGGCGGAAATTTATCATCCCTGCAGTTCGGTTTTGACCTGCTGTATATCCTTGTCGGCCGCCATCATCGCCGGTTTGTAAAAGCCCTTGGCCTCGGCGAATTTGAACAGCTCGTACTGGGTGGTCTCGCAATTGTCCCTGATTTGCTGGAGAGTTGCCCTGACCTGCGGGTTGGCGCATTCCGAGATGGCGGTCGCATAGGTGGTCAGGCTGCTTTTCATCATTGAAAGCGCGTCGTTTATCATTGTCTTGTCCTGCAGCATTCAAAATCCCCCTCACTTTAAAAAGTTCATCAGCTGTTGCTTGGTTTCCTGCGCGTCCTGAGCCGACTGCTCAAAAAAATCCCGCACCTGCGTATCCATTGCCTGTTTGGCGTATGCCTGAAACTTCTGGCTCACCATCTCGTGCGAGCCTATAATCTGGCGGAGGTTTTGCAGTTCCATCTGGTTGAGCTGGGCCATTTTTATCTAAACTCCTTTCAGGATTTTACATGTATTATCTGTTTTTCCCGCCCTAATATTCAACGGTCTGAAAATTTTTGTCCTGCCCCGCTTTTGCCGCGCGGTCATAACTCCGGCGTTTGAGAAAACTCCGCGCGGCGGATAAAAAAACAGGGGCCGTCCTTCCTGCCCCTGCTTTGTTGTCGGTTTTTAGGTTTACTGTTAGTATAATTTATTTTATATAATACAAATAATCAAGCATTCGGGTGGAATTAGGTTCCGCCGGCGGCGAATTTAAGGCAGGCCTCAAAACAGCGGCCCCTCCGGTGTTCGCCGGACACCCACAGCCGTTTTGAGGTTTGGTCAAACCCGGTTCTGAGAGCGATTTTTTCCCCTTCAAAGGCTTCGCTGACAAACGCGATGCAAAACTCCGATATCTCATAGCCCCTGACAAAAGCGGGTATCACGTCCGCGATGATGTCCGCGTAGACCGCATTGTTCAAATGCCCGTTGTAGTCAATATCCGACCAGCGTATTTCACGAACTCCCGTTTCTGTCAGGTTGTCCGGCAGCGCTATCTTCTCCGGGTCGGGGCAGCCGTTCAGCCTGTCCGGCTGTTCGGTAACCGCAAAACGCGAAAACTCTCTGGGTCTTAGGATTTTATGGGTTTTGGGGTCAACCAAAGCAAAAGACGAAACGCTTTGAATTAGGGGCGCGCCCGCGCTGTCCGAAAAAACATAACAGCGGAAAAACTGCGCGCCTTTTGAGTTCCTGTGCCAGGTCGTAAGCGAGATTTGTTCGTTCAGCCGCGGGGCGCGGCGGATTATGCTCCTTGTTCTGGTGATTACGAATGACAGCCCGTTTTTTCGTAGCTCCTCGTACCCCAGCCCGCCGCCGCCGAAATGCAGTTCCCCGACTTCCTGCTGCAGCCTGAGCTGGCCGGACAGCTTTAATCTCTTGTCCTGCCCGACGTCAAACGAGGATATTTTTATATTCCATCTGTAATCAGGCGGTATTTCATGCCGGCTCATAATCTACTCCAAGTATAATATATTGTCGTTTATCCGGATGGTTAAATCCTTTTGCAGACGTCCACCCATTTTTTTATCCCTGCGTATTCATTCAATTCGGACGGGGTGAGCCGGATTGCCGAATTGTTGCTGCCGCACGCGGGGAAAACGGTTTCGTATCTTTGCAGCGAGACGTCCGCGTAAACCTCAATCCCGTCGGGCAGCGCGAACGGGCAGACCCCGCCGACTGCGTATCCGGTCAGCCTTATGACCTCGTCCGGCGGCAACATGGACGGCCTGAACCCGAACTCCGCTTTAAACTTTGAATTGTCTACCTTGACGTCCCCCGCCGCGACCAGCAGGATACAGCCGTCCCCTTTTTTAAAGCTCAGGGTCTTTGCAATCCGCGCGGGTTCCACCCCCAGCGCCTGTGCCGCAAGCTCCACAGTCGCGCTTGAGCAGTCAAATTCCAAAACATCCTTACCCTTGCCCCATCGGTCAAGGTATTTTTTCACGGTTTCAACCGACATCCTCGCATACCCTTTCCAAAATGCTGATTTTTGTTTTTTTGGGTCCGCGCCGCCTGTTTCTCTCTAGGCGCGGATTTCATCAATCCCCATGTACGGCCGCAGGACTTCGGGCACGGTTATCGAGCCGTCCGCATACTGGCAGTTTTCCAAAATCGCGGCGACCGTACGCCCCACCGCGACCCCTGAGCCGTTCAGGGTGTGTACCAGCCTCGCTTTGTCTTTCATATCCTTTTTAAAACGGATTGCGGCGCGGCGCGCCTGATAATCCTCAAAGTTTGAACAGCTTGAAATCTCGACATACTTGTTATACGACGGCATCCAGACCTCGATGTCGTAGGTTTTTGCGCTGGAAAAGCCCAAATCCCCGGAGCACAATGCCACCACCCGGTACGGCAGTTTCAATAGCTGCAGCACCCGCTCGGCGTCCCTGGTCAGCTTTTCAAGCTGCCGGTAGCTGTCGTCGGGGTCCGCGAATTTCACCAGCTCCACCTTGTTGAACTGGTGCTGGCGTATCAGCCCGCGGGTATCCCTGCCCGCGCTGCCGGCCTCCGCCCGAAAACACGCGGAATAGGCGCAGTAGTTTATCGGCAGTTTTGCGCCGTCCAGGATTTCGTCGCGGTGGATGTTTGTTACCGGAACCTCGGCGGTCGGGATTAAGAAATAATCGGCGCCCTCCACCTTAAACGCGTCCTGCTCAAATTTCGGGAGCTGGCCGGTCCCGGTCATTGAGGCGCGGTTAACCATAAAAGGCGGAAAAACCTCAGTGTACCCGTGTTTTGTGTGGGTGTCAAGGAAAAAGTTTACTATTGCGCGTTCCAGCGCGGCGCCGGCGCCTTTATAAAAGTGAAAGCGCGCTCCGGTAACCTTTGCCGCGGTTTCGGGGTCGAGTATCCCAAGATTTGTGCCGATTTCCCAGTGCGGTTTCGGCTCAAAATCAAATTTCGTGGGCTCCATAAAACGGCGGATTTCGACATTGTCGTCGCTGTCCTTACCGACGGGAACGCTCTCATGCGGGATGTTGGGAATTGTCAGCAGGCTGTCCCTCTGCTCGGTCTCCAGCGCGGCAAGCCTGCCTTCAAGCTCCTTTACCTGCTCCGAAATCCCTTTCATCCTCGCCATTATTCCCTGTATGTCCCCGCCCTGCTTGCGGATACGCGGGATTTCCTTGCTGGCGGCGTTCTGCTCCGCCCTCAGCGCCTCAACCTTCGCCATAATGTCCCGTCGCTCGGCGTCAATCCCCACAAGCCGGTCGATTGACGCGTCAAAATCCATGTTGCGATTTTTCATTGCCTGTTTGACCATTTCCGGGTTTGAACGGATAAACTTAATGTCCAGCATAAACAATACTCCCTTTGCTATTTTTCAGGTGAAAGTAGGTTGGCAAGCGACTTGAGGTCCTCCTGCGAATAAAACTCTATCTGAAGGGTGCCGCCCTTGCCGCTTTCGGCCACTCTGACCCGCCGGCCGAGATGTTCGGTAAGCGCAAGCTCCACCTCGTCGTAAAAGCTGTCCCGCAGCTTTGCCTTTTGTTCGGCGGCCTTTTTGGGTTTTGCCGCCTGCCTCGCCTTTTTTTCTATATCCCGCACCGACAGCCCTTTTTTTATTATCTCTTTTGCGGTCTCAACCTGCTCCTCCGCGGTGGGGAGGGCGAGCAGCGCCCTCGCATGACCCGCCGATATCTCGCCGGCCGCGACCATTTCGGCAACCGGCTGCGGCAAGTTGAGCAGCCGCAGCGCGTTCGCGACCGCCGGGCGGGATTTGTTCACCACTTTCGCGATTTCTTCCTGTGTCAGACCGTAATTCTCCATCAGAGTTTTATATCCGGCCGCTTCTTCCATCGGGTTTAGGTCTTCGCGCTGAAGGTTTTCGACCAGCGCGAGCTCCGAGGCCTTCTGTTCGTCGATTTCCCGGATTATCACCGGAACCTCGCTGACCCCCGCCATCTGCGCGGCCCGCCACCTGCGTTCCCCCGCAATCAGCTGGTATCTCCCGTCCAGCAGCGGCCTTACCAGCAGCGGCTGGAGTATCCCGTGCTGTGAAATAGACTCGGCGAGCTCCGCGAGCGACTCCTGCTCAAAATGCCTGCGCGGCTGGTCGCGGTTGGGCTGGATTTCTGAAATCCGCAGCCAAACCGTCTTTTTGGATTCTTCCTCAATCGCGTTCTCGGCGAGCAGCGCGCCAAGCCCTTTGCCAAGCCCCCGTTTTTTTACCGACATTCCTGCCCCCTCCTATCCGCTTTGATTATTCGCTATCAGCTCGTCCGCCAGACAGTCGTATGCCTCGGCCCCGCGCGAGCCCGGCTCGTAATAGTTTATCGGTTTGCCGAAACTCGGAGCCTCCGACAGCCTGACGCTTCTGGGGATGGCGGTTGAAAACACCTTGCGCGGGAAAAACCTCTTTACCTCCGCCGCCACCTGCTGGGTCAGGTTCAGCCTGCCGTCAAACATGGTCAGCAGAACCCCTTCAAGCTCAAGTTCGGGGTTATACAGCCTTTTCACCTGCCTGACGGTGGACATCAACTGCGACAGCCCCTCCAGCGCATAGTATTCGCACTGGATTGGCACAATCAGGGTGTCGGCGGCGCACAGGGCGTTTAAGGTCAGCAGACCGAGGGATGGCGGGCAGTCTATCAGGATAAAGTCGAATTTGTCCCGCAGCGGCGCCAGCGTCGCGGTCAGCCTGCTTTCCCTGCGGTTTACATCCACCAGCTCTATTTCCGCGCCCGCCAGACGTATGCCGGACGGGATTATGTACACATTTTTAAACTCGGTATGATAAACGGCGCTTTCGGGCTGAGTATTCCTAATCAGCAGCTCGTAGGTGGATACCATATTCCCGCGTTTGTCCACCCCCAGCCCGCTGGTCGCGTTGCCCTGCGGGTCTATATCCACGAGCAGGCAGCGCTTCCCCTTTGCTCCCAGCGCCGCCGCGAGGTTCACGGTGGTGGTCGTCTTGCCGACTCCTCCCTTTTGGTTTGCGACTGCTATGATTTTTCCCAAAAATTTCACCTTCTATCCCGACAGCCGGTCTTCCATTTTCACCCGGCAGCACTTTGAAGTATTATATCACAATGCCGCTGTTTTAGAAAGTGCAGAGCTCGACATATTTTCGGGATTTTTTCCGGTGTTTCATGTGAAACATTTAAAAAAGCCCCCCGAAAGGAAGGCTTTTTCTTAAAACCACGCTGCGCGGCGTTTATGCGGTGCAGCTTTTCGCAGGTCTTACGCTTTTTTTGTTTTTGGGAATTCGGACTAGATACTCTATGTATTCCTCGGTCTCGATTTTTTCGGCGCTCGCCTCGATACCGGAGCGGCGCATTGTGTCTATCGCGTTGTTCACGGTGTTCAAAAACAGCCTCACGTCTCTGACCAGCGGGGTTGGTCGGCGGCGCTTTTCTTTCGGCTTTGCCTCCTCAAGCATTTCCTCAATCAGCCGCTCGCTCTGCTCCACGTTCAGCCCGCGCCGCACAATCCTCATAAGCGCCGTTTTTCTCTGCTCACCCTCCAGCCTGAGCAGCGCCCTCGCGTGCCTTTCGGTCAGTCCTTCGCTGATGATTGTCCCGCGCTCCTCCTCGGTCAGCCGCAAAATCCTGAGCCTGTTCGCGACTGTGGACTGCGCGCAGCCCAACTGATGCGCGGCCTCTTCCTGAGTCAGCCCGTAGACCTCAATCAGCTTTTTAATCCCCTCGGCCTCTTCAAAGCAGTTCATGTCCTCACGCTGTAAGTTTTCAATCAGGGCGAGCAGCGCGGCGCGAGGGCCGTCCGCCTCAACTACCAGACAGGGCACTTCCCGCAGCCCCGCGATTTTTGCCGCGCGGAGCCGCCGCTCCCCCGCAATAAGAACCGGCCTGTCCTCATTGAAAGTTACCGTAATCGGGTGCAGCATGCCGTTTTCGCCTATGCTCTGCGCGAGCTCAATCAGTTTTTCATAGCTGAACTCACGCCTGGGCTGGTCGGGGTTATGCAAAATCTCCCCGGTGGGTATCATCAGTATTTTGCCGCCGGCTTTATACCGCTCTTTCCTTTTTAAAATCTGCATACCGACACATCCTTTCGGCGTCAGTATAGCACGGCGGCGGCCGGCGGTTTGCCGAAATTTGGCTGTCGCAAAGAACTATTTCAGCGGCTCTTTTTTTATCTTAGCGGTGTTTCTGGGGTATTTTGCGGGAGTCGGGGCTGTCTTGTCGAATACAATCAGCCGCCTTTCCATCAATTCGCCGTCGAGTTCCATCTGAAGCCGCCTGATTTCGGAAAGCTCCGCGCCCAATACGGCGGCGGCACGAGATACGCTTTTTGCCTCAACCTCCCCTTCCGGGCCCTTCATTGAGATAAACCGCCCTCCTGGTTTTACAAAGGGAATACAGTATTCGCATAATACCGGCAGGTTGGCGACCGCCCGCGCCGCGGCGACGTCGAAAGCCTCCCTTAAATCGGGGTCGCGGGCCGCGAGCTCGGCCCTGCCGTGGACCAGGTCGGCGGGCAGTTCAAGCCGCCTGCACAGCTCCTTTAAATACACTATCCGTTTGTTCATAGAGTCAAGAAGGGTCAGCCTGACATCCGGCCGCACCAGAGCGACAGGAATTCCCGGATAGCCCGCGCCGGTGCCCACGTCAATCAGGGCAATCCCCCGTTTTGGCAGAAGGGGTGCCAGCGTCAGACTGTCCGCAAAATGCTTTACCGCAATCTCCCGCGGGTCGGCAATCGCGGTCAGATTGATTTTTTCATTCCATTCCAGCATGGTTTCTGCAACCAGCTCAAAACGGTCAAGGCACGCCTCGTCAAGGGTTATTCCGATTGCCGCGGCCTGCTCCAACAGCAGCCCGCGGTCAAAACTGCCGCTCATAAAACCCATCCCCTAACTTTCGCTGTTTTCGGCTCTGCCGCGGCTGCCCAGCCAGACGACCAGCACCGACAAATCGGCCGGGCTGACCCCGCTGATACGGGACGCCTGCCCCAGATTCGCCGGCCGTATTCTGTTCAGCTTTTCCTGCGCCTCTTTCCGCAGCCCTTTTATTTCGGAATAATCAATCCCGTCCGGCAGCAGGCGGCTTTCAAGCCTTCTCAGTTCGTCAATTGCGGCCCGCTGCCGCCGGATGTACCCCTCGTATTTTATTTCGACCTCGATTTGCTCGCGCACCATCGGGTCAAGCTCCGGCCTTTGGCTGTCCACCGGCGCGAGCTTCTGATAATCCAGCTGCGGGCGCCTTAACAAATCCTCCAGCCTGACCCCGGTGCTCACAGGAGTTGTTTCACATGAAACAAGCAGCCGGTTCAGTTGCTCGGTCGGCGGCAGAACAGTCTCCTTAAGCCGTTTGCGCTCCCGCTTTTTTGCCTCCTGCCTTTGGCGGAAATTCTCCCATCTCAAGTCGTCCACCAGCCCGACCCGCCTGCCGATTGGGGTGAGCCGCTCGTCCGCGTTGTCCTGCCGCAGGACCAGCCGGTATTCGGAACGGGAGGTCATTATCCTGTACGGGTCGCTGCAGCCCTTTGTAACAAGGTCGTCAATCAGGGTGCCGATATAGCTGGAGGCGCGGTCAAGTATCATCGGCGGGCGGCCGAGGATTTTAAGCGCCGCGTTTATGCCGGCTACCAGCCCCTGAGCCGCGGCCTCCTCATAGCCGGAGCTGCCGTTGAACTGTCCGGCGCCGTACAGCCCCGGATAATCCATGAATTCAAGGGTGGCCGAAAGCTGCAGCGGGTCGCAGCAGTCATATTCGATTGCATAAGCCGGCCGCATGATTTTGACATTCTCAAGTCCGGGAATGGTGCGGTAAAATTCAAGCTGGACGTCCACCGGCAGGGAGGAAGAAAGCCCCTGCAGATACATTTCCTCGGTGTGCAGCCCGCACGGCTCGATAAACACCTGATGTCTTTCCTTGTCCGCGAACCTTACCACCTTGTCCTCGATACTGGGGCAGTAGCGAGTGCCGACCCATCTGACCCTGCCCCCGTACATCGGGGAGCGGGAAAGGTTTTTCTCTATTATCTCCTTTGTCTTTCGGGTGGTCCATGTGATATGGCAGTCCACCCTGTTTTCGAGCTTTTCCTTAGTCTCAAACGAAAAGGGGATAACCGGCTCCTCGCCCGGCTGCCGCTCTGTCTTTGAAAAATCAATGCTGGAGCGCAGGGCGCGCGCGGGGGTGCCGGTCTTGAAACGGCGGATTGAAATCCCAAGCTCCGACAGGGACCGGGTAAGCCTGTTGGCGGCGAACATCCCGTCCGGCCCGCTTTCATAGACTAAATCCCCGATATAGATTTTGCCGCCGAGATAAGTCCCGGAGGCTATGATTACGGCTTTGGCGATGTATTCGGTTTCAAGGTGGGTCAGCAGCCGCCAGCGTTCGCCGAGGCGCTCGATTTTAACCACTTCAGCCTGCTGAATGTCAAGGTTTTCGGTGGTCTCCAGCCTGTATTTCATGTATTTCGAGTATTCGCGCCGGTCAATCTGCGCTCTCAGGGAATGCACCGCCGGCCCCTTGCCGCGGTTGAGCATCCTGCACTGGATAAGGTTAGCGTCGGCCGCAACCCCCATCTCCCCGCCGAGCGCGTCAATCTCGCGCACCAGATGGCCCTTTGCGGTGCCCCCGATTGACGGGTTGCACGGCATATTCCCGATTGAATCGAGATTGATTGTGAATATCACGGTGGCGCAGCCCAGCCGCGCCGCGGCGAGCGCCGCTTCAACCCCGGCATGTCCGGCGCCTATCACCGCAACATCATATTCTCCCGCAATATATCCCATTTGCCTGTTCACTTCCCGAAAATCCCAGTTTATTTGCCGACGCAGAACCGCTCGAATATCCTGTCCACAACCGTCTCGGTGGCTCGCTCGCCGGTCAGCTCCAGCAGCGCGTCAATCGCGCCGTCTATACACACCCCGACCGCGTCAAGGGTGATTGACTCCCTGATTGCCTGCCGCGCCTCTTTAATGCATTCAAGGCTTCTGACCACGCACAGCCGCTGCCGCTCGGTCGAAAGGATTGGCTCGTTATCGCTGAGCGCGGCAACCCCGGTTATTTCGCCGAGCGCCTTCTCAAGCTCTTCAAGCCCCTCCCCGGTTTCCGCCGACATTAATACCGTGTGTTTAAATTTATTCTTAATATACTCTGTGTTTATAATAATTCCCTTGTCCTTTTTATTGATTACCGCAATCGAGGTCTGCCGCGAGCTTTTTTCGGCCAATTCGCAATCGTCCTCGGTCAGTGGTTCGGAGCCGTCGAACACCGCGATAACCAGCGCGGCGCGCTCAAGCCGGCTTTCCGCCCGCCCGACACCGATGGACTCCACGCTGTCGTCGGTCTTGCGCAACCCCGCGGTATCGGCAAGGCGCAGGATTATATCCCCAAGCCTTACGGTTTCCTCAACAATATCCCTTGTAGTGCCGGCGACCGGGGTTACAATGCTGCGCTCGTGCCCCGCGAGCAGGTTCATCAGGGTCGACTTACCGACATTCGGCCGGCCGACGATTACGGTGTCAATCCCTTCACGCACTACTTTCCCCGCGTCGAATTTGTCGAGCAGGTTATTAAGGGTTTCTTCGGCTTTTTTCAGGGTCTTATCCAGCGCGCCGCTTTCAAGCTCAGGTATGTCGTCGTCCGGAAAATCCACATACGCGGACAGGTTGGCGGCGGCAGTGGTCAGTTCGTCAAGCACCGTCTCCATTTTCCTGTAAAGCGCACCTTCCCGCACCGCGAGCGCGGATTTGGCCGCAAGCCGGCTGTTCGCGGTGATAAGGTCCATCACCGCCTCGGCGCCGGTGAGGTCGATTTTTCCGTTTACAAAAGCCCTTTTGGTAAACTCGCCCGGCTGCGCCGGAACGGCGCCTGCCGAAAACGCGGCGCGCAGGGTGCGCTGCAGAAGGTACGGCCCGCCGTGGCAGGATAGCTCGACCACGTCTTCGCCCGTATAGCTGTGAGGGGCGCGGAAGACAAGCGCCACGCACTCGTCAATATCGCCGTCGGCGTCAAACACCCATCCGTACATCGCGGTATAGCCCGGCGCGTCTTCAAGGGCGCGTTTTTTGGAGGCGGGGCGGAATATCCGGCCGGCCACTTCGATTGCCCTGTCACCTGATATCCGCACCACTCCTATTCCCGCCGGCGCGACGGCGGTTGAGATTGCTGCTATAACCCTGTCCATTGCCTCTCCCTCTTGCATTTTCAGCGCTGTGATAAAAAACCGCTGACCGGAACCGCGGACAACTGCCTTCCGGCACTTGTCCGGGTCGGGCAGCGACCCTTCTGTCTTGGGATTGTCATATATTATTCTGTATCCGGCATATCCCAATTATGCCAGACATTCTGCACGTCGTCGTTGTCTTCAAGCATATCGAGGAGCTTTTCCATTTTCGCGGCCAGTTCGGGGTCCTCGATGGTGTTGTAAACATCGGGGAGCTGCTGGATTTCGGCCGACAGAAAAGCATACCCCTTTTCTTCAAGCCGGTCGCGCACCTGAGAAAAATCGTCGGGTTCGGTCAGGATTTCAAAAACCCCGTCCTCGACCGAGAAATCGGACGCGCCCGCCTCCAGAGCGTCTTCCATCACTCTGTCCTCGTCAAGCCCGCCGGCTTCAATCGCGATTACCCCTTTTCTGCTGAACATGTAGCTTACGCAGCCGGTGGTGCCGAGGTTGCCGCCGCACTTGTCGAAGTAATGGCGCAAATCCCCTGCGGTGCGGTTTCTGTTGTCGGTCAGTGCCTCCACAATCACCGCAATCCCGCCGGGGCCGTATCCCTCGTACAGGATTGTCTCGTAATTGTCCGAACTGCTGTCCCCAAGGGCTTTTTTGATAATCCTCTCTATATTCTCATTCGGAACGTTGTTGGCTTTGGCTTTGGCAATGCAGTCGCGCAGTTTGGAGTTGGCGGCGGGGTCGGCGCCGCCCTGCCGGACCGCGACAGCGAGCTCGCGCCCGATTTTGGTGAATATTTTGGCGCGCTGGCTGTCGGTCTTTTCCTTTTTGCGTTTTATATTGTTCCATTTAGAATGGCCGGCCATAATATGCTCTCCTTTGATTATACAGCTTATATCCGCAGAATAATATATCACATTTGCCTGCGGTTGGCAACATTCCGCCTTCGCCCGGCAACCCCTGCCCAAAACCTAAAAAAGCATGCCGGCGCATGCTTTTTTAATCCGGTTTATTGGTTTTCCCTCTGTTTTCTTATTCTCTCCCTTATCGAGCGCTTCGGCTTCGGCTTTTCCTGCTGCGCCGCGCCCGGGTCGTCAAGGCTTCTGAACAGCGGCTGGCCGGACAAATCGTACCCGTTTTTTCCCTCACGCGAGCGGGAATATGCTTTTTCAAGCTGCCTGTCGGCGAGCCACGCGACCAGCATGAACAGCGAGACCCCCGCAATCCCGATATGGCGCCAAACCAGCTTCCATGTGGTCAGGCCGACCGTGCCGGTCGCGCTGACCGACGGGGGGAACTGCCTGCCGAGCTCAAGCGCCACCATCAGCATAACCGCCGAGGCGACCACCGATACTATCAGCCCGATATACTTGCGCTTTGCCAGCGCCGCGAACAGGATTACCGCCGCCAGCATTAAAATGGTGGCGGCAATCAGGGGTATCGGGCTGACCGTCCTGCCCCCCTGCCCCGCCTTAATGATATCCGCGTTGCTGCCCATTATACCGAACACCGCAAGCACCTGAAACACGGAATACACCATGAGAAGAGCCCACATCAAAAATTTTGAAACAAACGACAGGGTGCGCATAACGCCTGCCCCTTTCTATTCAGATTAGCCGCGGGTTTGCCCCTTAAATGTCCTCGTCCTGTTCTTCCGTCTTAACCGTCTCGTTATTATCTGTCTCGTCTTCCTCGTCTCCCTCACATCTTTGCGGCTGCGGCTTTTCGCCTTCGGGCTGTTCGTCATCCTCTTTCGGGGTGGTTACCAGCGAAACAACCCGCGCCTCCTCGTCCAGCCTCATTACGATAACCCCTTTGGAGGGCCGGCGGCAGAGCCTGATTTCGCTTGCCGCCATTCTTATGATTACCCCGTCCGAGGCAATCAGGATAACGTCGTCGTTCAAATCCACCGTCTTGATTGCCGCCACGCAGCCGAACTGCCCGGTATGGTAGTTAATCAGGCCTTTCCCGCCGCGGGACTGTATGCGGTAATCGCCGAATTCGCTCAGCCTGCCGAAACCTGTCTCGGAAACGGTCAGCAGGTATTTGCTCTCGTCGCAGACCGACATTCCGATTACCTCGTCGTCCCGCTCAAGCGCAATCGCCCTGACCCCGCGCGCGGTCCTGCCCATCACCCGCACGTCGTTTTCGTCAAACCGGATTGCCTTGCCCTTGCGGGTCCCGACAATCAGGGTCTGGTACCCGTCGGTCATCTGCACCCACGCGAGCTCGTCCCCTTCGGCGAGGTCCACCGCTATAATCCCGGTCTTCCGCACGTTCGAGAAGGAGTTCAGCCACGTCCGTTTTATTATTCCCCTGCGGGTTACCATACAAACATATTTATCCTCGTCGTATTCCGAAACCCGCAGCATTGCCGTAATCTTCTCGCCCGAATCGAGCGGCAGCAGATTGACGATGTTGGCGCCCTTGGAGGTGCGGCTGCCTTCGGGGACCTCAAAGCATTTCATGCGGTACGCCTTGCCCTTTGAGGTGAAGAAGATGATGTAGTCGTGGCTTAAGCAGATAAACATATTCTCCACAATATCCTCGGCGCGGGTGGTAATTCCGGTAATACCCCTGCCGCCGCGGTGCTGGGCTTTATATACGTCCAGCGACTGCCGCTTGATATAGCCGAACCGGGTCATGGTAATCACGGTTTCCTCAAGCGGTATCAAATCCTCGATATCCACTTCTCCGGATACCGGTGAGATTTCGGTCCGCCGTTGGTCCCCGAATTTGTCCTTCAACTTAAGGCAGTCTTCCTTGACTATCTCCCTGACCTTGTTTTCGTCCGCGAGGATTGACTTGAGCTCCTCAATCAGCGCCAGCAGTTCATTCAGCTCGTTTTCGATTTTTTCCCGTTCAAGCCCGGAAAGCTGGCCCAGCCGCATTTTTACGATTGCGTCGGCCTGCAATTCGTCAAACGAAAACCTCTCCATAAGCCGGGTTTTGGCTGTCGGCACGTCCCTGGACGAACGGATAATGCTTATCACTTCGTCAATGAAATCGCAGGCGATTTTCAGGGCTTCCCAGATATGGGCGCGCTCCTGCGCCTTCTTCAAATCAAATCTGGTGCGGCGGGTTATCACCTCGCACTGGAACCTGATGTATTCCTCAAGCATCTGCTTGAGGGTCAGCACCCGCGGCACCCCGTCCACCAGCGCCAGCATAATAACCCCGAAGGTGGTCTGCATCTGGGTGTAGGAATAAAGCTGGTTGAGCACCACCTGCGGGTTTACGTCCCTGCGAAGCTCAATGACCACCCTCATACCCTCGCGGCTGGAGTGGTCCACCACGTCGGTAATCCCGTCAATCCTCTTCTCGTCCGACAATTCTATGATGGATTTCACAAGATTAAGTTTGTTCACCTGATAGGGGATTTCGGTAATGATTATCCGGTATCTGCCGTTTTGGTACTCCTCGATTTCGGCGCGGGCGCGCACGGTTATCTTGCCCTTGCCGGTGGCGTAGGCCGCGCGTATGCCGGCATGGCCCATGATAATCCCTCCGGTCGGAAAATCCGGGCCCTTGACGTATTCCATTATCTCATGCATATCGGCGTCCGCATTGTCAATCAACAGGCAGATAGCGTCGATAATCTCGCTTAAATTGTGGGGGGGTATGTTGGTCGCCATCCCGACCGCAATGCCGGTGGAGCCGTTGACAAGCAGGTTCGGGAAACGGGAGGGCAGCACAACCGGCTCTTTCAGGCGGTCATCATAGTTGTTCTGGAAATCCACCGTATCTTTTTCGATGTCCGCGAGCATGTCGAGGGACATCTTGCTCATCCGCGCCTCGGTGTATCTGTAGGCGGCCGCTGGATGCCCGTCAATCGAGCCGAAGTTTCCGTGCCCGTCAATCAGCGGGTAGCGCAGCGAGAAATCCTGCGCCATCCTCACCAGCGCGTCGTAAACCGACGCGTCCCCGTGCGGATGGTACCGACCCAGAACCGAGCCCACCGTGTCCGCGCACTTGCGGTAGGGCTTGTCCGGGGTGAGCCCGTTCTCGTACATTGTGTATAATATCCTGCGGTGGACAGGCTTCAGCCCGTCGCGGGCGTCGGGAAGGGCCCGCGAAATAATCACCGACATCGAATATTCAAGGAAGCTTTTTTTCATCTCCTTTTCAAGGTCCACGCTGATTATTCTGGCTTCCTGCTTGTTTTCCGGTTTTTCCGTCCTGTTGAGCTCGTCCATACTGAGAAACCATGCCTTTCAACTTAATCTCAATAAAATCTATTGGTCATTTTTCTTTTTGTAATGGCTGTTGATGAATTCTAAAAGCCCGCTTAAATCGCCGACACAGCGTTTCGGTATCCGGATGAATATCGCCTTTGAGTAAAAATCAAGGCTGTCGGGCCGCTCGACCGCCCGGGTGATTGAGCCCCATTTAACCGCCGCCCGCCGGCCGCCGCCGGCGGCTTTCAGCGTTATGCCCTCTTCGGTAAAACACGCGGTCAGCCGCGCCTGCGGCAGGCTGTCGTACAGCCTTGCCGAGCGGGTTTTTGCGCTGTACAGGTTAAACCCGATTAGCCCGGCGTTGAAAATAACATACGCGGCAATCCCCACCCAAAAGCTGAATAACAGCCACAGCATCAGCGCCGAAATCAAGGACATCACGCTGAAAAAGGGCAGGAACTTCAGATAATTCCGCAGCGCGGAGTCCGCCGCGATTTTTACGAATTCTTCGCGGGTATAGCTGACCTCAACCGTTATCGCGTCTTCTTCCTCTTTGTCCGGCTCAAAAGCTCCGGTTTCGGGGCGGACGATGTGCTCTTTGGCCGCGGGCTCAAAACTGCTTATAATCTGCTGGCGGGGCACCGGCACCGCCGCGAACACCGCCCGCCTCACCGCCTCGGCGTCGTCCGGCGTCAGGCAGCGCGAGGGCAGCACGATATGCGGCTTGAGCGGAGCTGAGATTATCATCATCTCCCGCGTCTCGATGTAAGAGGCCTGCGGCAGAGCAATGCTCGCAACCGCGCCGCTGTCGTTCCTCTTTTCAATCCTGTCGGGATAGACCGAAACCGTCCCGTAATACCCCTGCCCGCTTTGCAGGGTCAAATCATAGGTATTCTGGGCCGCGCTCTTTATCCGGTACGAAAAACTGAAGGCCGCAATCGCCGAGGACGCGGCGAAAAACACCAGCATCATGGCGTTGACCGGGTCAACCCTGTTGTAATAAATAATGTCCACTAAAATCATGGACAGGCTGATAACCCCGAACGCCAGCAAAAACCCGTACCGGCTTTTTTGAAAGCTCAGCGCGCCGCCCTGCCTTGAGACAAGCATGTTGAACCTGACAAACTCGTCGCGGCTGATATCAACCGGAAACGCGGCCAGAGGCTGCCCGTTTTCCTCTCTTTCTTCAAAACCGTTTTGCCGGTTATTGTTTTCCTGATTGTTGAAATCGCTCATTATTATACTCCCTGTAAATCAGGCTATTTTATTTCGGCGGCGGGCGCGTGCTTTTCCAGTATCCCGCGCAGCAGTTCCGCCTGCTCCTGCGACAGCAGGCGTTTTGGCACGCAGATATTCAATTCCCGCCCGACCGACATTCTGATAAGCGACGGGGTCTCAATCCAGCCGGTAACCCTTGAAATCGGGATTTCCCCCTGTATCCGGCCGTTGCTGATTCTGACCCTGTCGTCGCTGAAGACGTAAGCAGTCGCGAAATGTAGGTCCTCTTTTTCGTTATATTCCCGCGCGGCCGCGGCTTTATTGAGTACCGGGCCGATAAACCCGTCGTACAAAGCCAGAAAAACTCCGAGCAACACAAGGCAGACCGCCGCGGGCGCGGAGAGCATAACAAGCCGTCCGAAAAACAGCCCCGCAATCCCCAGCGCCGCAAGCAGTGCACCTGCCGCGGTGATTGCCGGCGAGTATTTCGCGCGCAGTTTTTGCTTGACCATCGCCTGCGCGTGGATATATTCGTCCTTGGTAACCAGAACGCTCAGGGATATCTGTGTCGCCTGTTCCATTCTGCAGCTTCCTTTCAGGTTATATTATGCTGCCGAAGCCGGCGGCGATTAGGGATTAGAAAATCCAGTTTCTCATCACTTTGCGCCGCCGCGCGAAAACCTGCCTTAAAAAGATTTCAAAATCCTCTCTGCCGCCTTCCGGCAGACAGCGCTTCGGGATTACAATCATCCGCTCGCTGTCCTTTGCCAGCACAAAGAGTTCGGGGGTTTCAATGCACAGCCCGACTAAGGCGTACGGGTCGGTCAATGTCAGGTACCGGGTCTGCGCAATCATATTGTCGTCAAAGAATTTAAGGCTGCAGTTTTCCATAATTTCCGAATAGGTTTTGTAATCCCGCTCGGCGCGTTTTTTTACCGCCGCCGGCAGCGCGTAAAAGAAAATCGCCAGAACCAGCGGACAGCAGAGGCAGAGGATAAGCGGGACATAAATCGCGCAGAACGCCGTCCGAAACCAGTTAAACGAGCAGAGCCCGACAAACAGCAGGACTGCGGACAGCACCACCGCGCCCGGCAGCAGGTTGAGATAGCCGCTCTGCCTTTCGACAAGAAGAGCGGCGGTTGAGTATTCCCGCCGGGTGGCGTCCACTGAGAATTCGATTTTGGGCGGCTTTTGATTTGGCATTGACCGCTCCTCCTTAAAAAGCTGTTCGGCAGCGGTTAAAACCGCCGCTTTTTATTGGAAACGCGAACCGTCTTATATGTCGAGGTTTTCCACATATTTTGCGTTCTTTTCGATGAATTCGCGGCGGGGCTCCACCTTGTCCCCCATCAGTATGGTAAAGATTTCGTCGGTGGACGGGATATCGTCGATATCGACCCTGATTATGGTCCTGAAGGCGGGGTCCATGGTGGTCTCCCAGAGCTGTTCGGGGTTCATTTCACCAAGACCCTTGTACCGCTGGACGTCCGCGCTCCCGCCGAACTCGGCGATGTATTTGTCCCGCTCGGCGTCCGAATACGCGTACCTGTGCTGTTTGCCCTTTGAAATCCTGTAAAGGGGCGGCTGGGCTATATAGATGTGGCCGGCGTCCACCAGCGGGCGCATATACCGGAAGAAAAACGTCAGCAGCAGGGTGCGGATATGCGCGCCGTCCACGTCGGCGTCCGCCATGATGATTACCTTGCCGTAGCGCAGCTTTGAGATGTCGAAATCGTCCCCAATCCCGCAGCCGAGCGCGAGCACCACCGGTATCAGCTTTTCGTTTGAGTACACCTTGTCAATCCGCGCTTTTTCGACATTCAGCATTTTCCCCCACAGCGGGAGTATCGCCTGAAAATTCCGGTCGCGTCCCTGGATTGCCGAGCCCCCCGCCGAATCCCCCTCCACAATGAACAGCTCGGTCCGTTCGGGGTCGGTCCAGATACAGTCGGCGAGCTTTTCGGGCATACGGGTGGAGGAAAGGCCGTTCTTTTTCCGCGCGAGCTCGCGGGCGCGTTGCGCCGCTTCCCGTACCCGCGCGGCGTTTATGGATTTTTCGAGTATAACGCGGGCAACCTGCGGGTTTTCCTCAAGGTAGGGCGCCAGCTTTTCGTTCATCAGGGTATTCACAAGGGTGCCCATCGAGGTGTTGCCGAGCTTTGCCTTGGTCTGCCCTTCGAACTGGGCGTCCTTGAGCTTTACGCTGATTACCGCGGTCAGCCCCTCGCGGGAGTCGTCCCCTTTAAGGCTCTGGTCGTTTTCCTTCAAAAGATTGTGTTTCCTCGCGTAATCGTTGAATATCCGGGTTATCGCGGTCTTAAAGCTGGTTTCATGGGTGCCGCCGTCCACCGTGTGGATATTGTTCGCGAAAGAGACGATGTTCTCGTTATAGCTGTCGTTATACTGCATTGCGACTTCGGCAATCGAGTCCCCGTCGGTAAGCGAAAGGTAAATGACCTTGGGGTGGAGCAGGTTATAACCGCGGGCCCTGTTCATGTACTCGACATAAGAGGAAATCCCGCCTTCATAGCAGTATTCCTCGCTGATGATGTTGTCAGGGTCTCTCAAATCGCTTATACGGATGGTCAGTCCCGCGTTCAAAAACGCCTGTTCACGCAGCCGCTTTTGCAGCACTTCATAATCGTATTCTTCCACCTCGAATATTTCGGGGTCAGCCTTAAAGCGGATACGGGTGCCGTTGTGCTCCGATTTGCCGGTTACGGTAAGCTCGGTTACGGCGTTGCCGCGCTCAAAACGCTGGTGGTAGACCTTGCCGTCGCGGGAAATCTCGACTTCCATCCATTCGGACAGCGCGTTCGCGACCGAAAGGCCGACCCCGTGCAGGCCGCCGGAGACCTTGTACCCGCTGCCGCCGAACTTTCCGCCGGCGTGCAGTACCGTCATTACCACCGTTACGGTGGGCTTGCCGGTCTGCTCGTTAATCCCGACCGGGATTCCCCTGCCGTTGTCCCTGACCGAAATCACGTTGCCGGGCAGGATTTCAACTTCAATATGGGTGCAAAACCCGGCGAGCGCCTCGTCTATCGAGTTGTCCACTATTTCGTAAACCAGATGGTGCAGCCCTTTGGGGCCGGTGGACCCGATATACATGCCGGGGCGCTTGCGCACCGCCTCCAGCCCTTCCAGCACCTGTATCTGGCTCTCGTCATATACCGCGTTCTCCTGATTTCTGGTATTGTCTAATCCGGTGTTCATGGTTTACCTCCGTCTTTCAATCTGC
>LFTH01000037.1 GCA_001513365.1 Clostridiales bacterium DTU033
CCGTTTTCTGCCCGCCGGTGGGTTTCCTTGCAGGCGGGCGGCATTTTTTGCCGGCTGTCAGCCGGAGTCGGTTACAAACCCGATACTGTCCACGATTGAGCGGGCCTGTTCGATGAAATTGACGTATAGCTCGCCGCCTTTATTGGCAAGCGCGGCCTCCCCCGCCCTGCCACAGAGCGAGGCATAGGCTTCCCCGACGCTTTTTACCACGTTTTTGCCGTCGCGCAGCGCGAGGTAATAAAACGAAAAAGCCCCCGAACCCTGAAGGTCGTCATAGATTGAGGGAGCGGTATTCCTCAGGGTTTCGTAAAAAACACTTTTTGAAGTTTCGGACAGGATGGAGTTCGGAAGAAGGGTTTCAAGCGCGACTTCAACAGCAAACGCCAGCAAAATCCGGCGCTGGGTTTCGGATACGGCTTCGCTTGCGGGGTCGTCCCCCTCCACCGCCGCGACTTCATCCGCCATAATCGCGCCCAGCCGCCGCGCCCTGTTCAGATTGCCGTTTGCCTTTTCCCGCTCAAGCAGGCGGGAGGTTTCCTCCACATCATCCAAAACCGGGGCGGACTTAAAATCTTCTCCCGCAATTTTCATATCTCTGTCATCGTTTCGCACTTTAACTCCCACCATTCAGAATATAAAACCGGTTTTTATTTTTTCCGGCGTTCCTTATAAGACATCAGCGCCTGCAGGTGCTCGTCCGGCGTAGTCGTACTTCCCAACGGGTGTGGCTTGTACCCGTACATGCCGTGGAAATCCGACCCTCCGGTCATCAGAAGGTCGTTTTGGGCGGCAAAGGCGGAAAGCCTTACCACATCACTTTCGGTGTGGACGGGGTGCCAGACCTCAATCCCGTCAAGCCCAAGCGATATCAGTTCCTCCAAGGCGTCTTCATTGCCGTAGAGGGTGGGGTGCGCCAGAACCGCAATCCCGCCGGAACTGTGGATTAATTCAAGCACCTGCCGAAAATCCGGATATTCCGGCTTAACCAGCGCGCTGCCGCCCTGCGGGGAGAACAGCTTGTCGTACAGCTCGCCGTATATCGAATCGGCATAGCCAGCGTCCATCAGCGCGTGCATTATATGCTGCTTAAAAATATTGGTGCTACCTGTCGCGCATTTTACAATCATTTCAGGGGCAATCGGGTAATACCGCAGCACCTTTCTTACCATCAGCATCGCGGCTTTCCTGCGCGACTCCCCAATCCTGCGGCACAGCCCTTCAAGCCTGTCGGGGGTCTCGCAGTCATAGCACAGCAGGTGCATTTTCTTCCCTCTCTGTTTGTCATAGGCTGAAAACTCAACCCCGTGGATGACCTTCACCTGCTGGCGTTTTCCGATGATAACGGCGCGCGTTGCACCTGCAGTCGAGTCGTGGTCAGTTATGGATATGGCGGACAGCCCCTTGCGTTTCGCCATAACTATAATCTCTTCAATCCCGACTGAGCCATCAGATATTTTAGTATGACAATGCAAATCCGCGGCCATTTCCACACCTCTTGAGATTTAAGGGGAACGGTATCAAAAAAATATAACCGATCGTGTTATAACTCCCTTTATTGCATAATATTGTATATACTAAATATAATTATACACCTGCAAACAAATAAAGACAACCCTTATTTGTATAGCGGTTGCAGGCTGCGGCGGGGTTTTAGAGCAGTTATTGCGGACGCCGATGCTTGTCTGTCGGTTTTGCCCGGTTCCCGCGCTTACATAAAAAGCAAAAACGCATGAAAAAGGCGCCGCGTTTTTGACGCGGCGCCT
>LFTH01000024.1 GCA_001513365.1 Clostridiales bacterium DTU033
TTCGGGATTACCACCCGCCCAAGGTCGTCAATTCTTCTAACAATACCCGTGGCTTTCATCAATAACTCCTCCATATTATCGGTTCAAAATGCTTGTGAGCAAGGCGGAATACGGCAAAACCGCCCAAAAAACAGAGCAATACCGCTAATCCCCGCCTATGGTTCACGTGTGAAAACAGCGTTAATATTATCTGTTATCTAAACCCGAATATACTAAATTCTGAATTAAAATTTAAAATTCTTAAAACCCCCCTTCTTCCCTCTTTTTACAGGTTCTTGCATTTTGCGGCATAAAAAAACAAAGGCTTTTATTGATAATTTGTCCCTTTTCGCTTCAAAAATTCCTGTCCGACGCAAACCTTATCCCGGCTGAACCGTTTTTCGGTTTAATACAAAAAGTCCGGACAGTAAATAAAGCCGTACAAAAAAAAGACCGCCTCTCATTTAGTTTTTCACAAAACTGACCGGCGGTTTTCCATAACGCCTCCTGAAGGCACGACTGAAATAGCTCTCATCGTTAAAGCCGCTCAGAAAACACGCCTCCTTGACCGAATAATTCCCGTATCTCAGCAAATCCTTCGCAAATGAAAGGCGCAGCGCGTTTATATATTCAACCGGCGTCTTTCCGAATTCCTTGCGAAAAATTTTCCTAAGATAGACCTCGCTGATGCCGCACATCCGTGCCAAATCGGAGACCAGAATGGCGCTTGTGCGGTAATGCTTTTCTATATGGTCCAATGCCGGCTTTATCAGCTTGCGCTGATGGCTTGTGGTATACGACGTGTAGTAGTCGCGCTTTATTTGATAGATTAGGGAGTATAGCTTTGAAATACAGGCTTCCTTTGCCCCGGGTTCCCTGCTTGAATAATGATTAATCGTGCTTTTAAATAACGAAACGATTTCTTCCTGCCTTGTCACTCTTATTTTAAACGGCTCATAATGCAGACCGGAGCTTAACTGAAAGTTGATGGCGTAGCAGTCGCCGGGAGTAATATTGTTTACAACATAGCTGGAATGTTTCGGCAGGTAAATAATATCGCCTAAGTCGACCGAGATGGTTTTGCCATTGTTGAAAATATACTCTTTACTGGAAAAAATATAGGCGAAACCATGAGAAGCCCGGTCATTGTGAATATGATTGCTGGTGTCGGTTTTTACATTTATAGCCAGCACAATATCAGTTATGATTATGTCATCTTCCAANNAGGAATTTTTTCATACAATCACCATATTAATTGTAAACATGTGTTTCGAATAAGTCAACAGTTATGTTTTATCTATTGCAGTACTTCCGCAATAGGATACATTATAAGTATTAGGCAAGCGAAAGAGCTGACGATACAAAGGGGAACTATATATGTACTGTATTAATGACAGGGATTTGGAATACATCCTGAACAAATACCACGACACCGGCAAAGAGTTTGACCCATTCCATCGTTTTATCCGAAATGACGCCATTTTTGATGAAAGCGCCGGAATGGACGGCGAGCAAATCATTAAGAACATACTCGCGCTTGACGAGAAAAACCGGAATCTGCCACACCCGGTCAGAAAAGCGCTGGCCTTTGCCTATGTCCTTGAGAATACCCGGATTTCCTGCGACTGCCGCGACCGTTTCCCGGCAATCAACATGGTCGACAGGCCCTTGAACAAAACCATAATCACAAAATGGCACAAAGAGGTGTTTGAAGGCACCATACCCGAAGTCGAAAAAACGCGGAGGTTCCTTGAAGACACCGGCATCGCCACCTGCTGGCCGGATTACGACCACAGCGTACCGATTTGGGAGCGTGTCTTTTCGCTCGGGTTCCGCGGGCTTTTAGAAGACAGCGAGCGCGCGAGGGTGCGTCTTGCGGAAAAGAACAAGCTTACCGCAGAACAGGCGGCGTTTTTTGACGGCATTAAGATTACATACGGGGCAATTACGGCTTTCCTTGGGCGGCTTGCGGAACTGGCAAGCAAAACCGCCGGTTCGGAGCGCCTTGCCGCGGCCCTTTGCCACTTGCGCGACCATCCGCCGGAAACGTTTTATCAGGCGCTTTTGGCAAACTACATATATTTCATGCTCAGCGAGCATATTGAGGGCCTGCAGGTGCGCTCCCTTTCCAACTTCGANNAGGATATTCTACCCGTTTTACCGCAGTGATTTGGACAACGGAGTTTCAGAGGGCGAAATCAGGGCGGATTTAGCGTATTATTTCCTCCAGTTTACTGCAATCGGGAACTACTGGAACCAGCCGGTATTCTTCGGCGGGACAAAAGCGGACGGCACCAGTGAAATCAATGAGCTGTCCTTCCTGGCGCTGGACGTCTACAACAAAATGGGGATATACAACCCGAAAATCCAAATCAAGGTGGGAGAAAACACCCCGAAAGAATTCGTAATGAAAGCCTTGGATATGATTCGCAGGGGCAATAACAGCATAGTGTTGGTATCAGATGAATGTATGCAGCGCGCATTAATGAATATAGGCGTTACAAGGGAACAGGCAAAGCTTTGCAACGTTACGGGGTGCTATGAGTATTCCATTCAGGGCTCGATATGCTACGGAATGAATTACGTAAACCTGATTAAGCCCTTGGAATTCGCATTGCACCGCGGCTGCGACGGCATAACCGGGGAATTTGTATCAATAAAAACGCCGGATTGCTACCCCACTTTTGATGATTTATACAGGGAATACAAGCGGCAGCTTTGTTTTATAATCGACAGGGTTATGGAAACTGTCAACGCCTTTGAAGACTATCTTGCGATTGTCAATCCTCAGTCCATGCTCTCGGCCACCTACCCATCCTGCCTTGAAGCCGGCAAGGACGCTTTAGCGGGCGGTGCTGTCAGAAACGACTCTATCATGCTGTTCGGGTATCTGGCAAACTTAGCGGATTCGATGGCGGCGATAAGGCATTTTGTATATGATACCAAAAGCATAACGCTGAATAAACTGGTTGAAATCCTTGACAGCAACTTTGAAGGCAATGAAATCTGGCAAAGGAATCTGTACCAGTATCCAGAAAAATACGGCAACAACAAGCCGTTCCCCGATGAAATCGCGGCGGATATCGTGAAGTTCCTCACTTCATACGTCTGTGGCAGGCCAAACTCAAAGGTGCGCGGCGGCACATGGAACTGCAGTTTCCATGTCGCAAGACAGAGCTACGATCAGGGCAGGCTGACAATGGCCACGCCGGATGGAAGACGCCGCGGCGAGGAACTGTCAAAAAACATCTCCCCATCGATGGGACAGGCCCGAAACGGGGTTACCGCCGCAATCCTTTCCGCAACAAAAATTGACGCCGGCTCATTCACCGGGGACGCCTGTCTGGACGTCGCGCTGCTGCCCTCGGCCACGACCGGTGATGACGGGCTGGAGGCGATGTATGCCCTGCTGATGACCTACTTCAGAAAAGGCGGGCACGCGATGCACATCAACGTCTTTGACGCAAACATGCTGCGCGAGGCGCAAAAGCGCCCCGAAAAGTATCAGGATTTACAAATCCGCGTCTGCGGGTGGAATGTTCTTTTCAACAACATCAGCCGGGAAGAACAGGACGCGTTTATAAAGCAGGCGGAGGCTTTGGCTTAGCGAAAAAACTTGAAACGAGTGCGGATTTATGAATAAAGCAACGGTTTTCAGCATCAAACGCTTTGCGGTCCACGACGGCGACGGAATCAGGACAACCCTGTTTTTGAAGGGCTGCCCGCTGCGCTGCCGGTGGTGCCATAATCCCGAAGGTCTTTCATCAAAACCGGCATTGGCGTATTTCCCCGACAAATGCATAAACTGCGGCGCCTGCGTACAGGCCTGCCCCGCAGCAGCACATCAAATCGACAAGGACGGGCGGCATGTTTACCTCAGGGAAAAATGCGTGGCGTGCGGCAAATGCGAAGCTGTGTGTCTTGGAAACGCGCTTACCTTTTACGGAAGAATTATGACTGTGGACGAGGTGCTGCCGCTGTTGCTGGAAGACAAGGATTTTTACGGCGATACCGGCGGGGTTACCCTTTCCGGCGGGGAATGCCTTGTTTTTCCGGATTTTTGCCTTGAGCTTGCAAAGCGACTTCTGGACTTCGGAGTAAAAACCAATATTGATACCAGCGGCGCTGTCCCGTACGGAGCGATAAAGCCGCTGCTGCCGTATGTGGACACCTTCCTTTATGACATAAAGGCAATTGACAACGACGTCCACATTCACTGCACCGGTGCGTCAAACAGGCAAATACTCGAAAACATCAAACGGCTGTGCGATGACGGCGCGCGGGTGGAAGTGCGTGTCCCCTATGTCCCCGATTTTAACGACAACCAGATTGAGAAAATCGCGGACTTTTTATCCGCCCTTCCAATCACTGCTGTCAGGGTTTTGCCGTACCATAATCTTTCCGGCTCAAAGTATGCGGCGCTCGGCATGGCTATCAAACCGCCTGAACGCCCGCCGACACACGAGGAAATCGAAGCCGCGAAAGATACCTTTAAAACATACGGCATAAAGGTATTATAAGACAATATGGCAAAACCTACAGGCGCGGGGGGCTTTTATGGCGCGGAAAACCCGAACCATTAAAGGTTTATATTTGGTTAGCAAAGACTAAATTCTCGAAGAGGAGATTTCAAAGTGTTCAGGAAGTTTAGACATGGCTTGATACTGAGTTGCCTACTGTTGATTGGGGTAACGACTGTCTCGGCGGATACCGCCTTGCCGCAGATGTCGGATAAGACAACCAACTACATCACTCAGTCCACCGCGCTTACGATGCTGGGTGGCGGCAGCGGAGTATGGGAAAAGGGGAGCCTTGCGATTCAATCCAAAAAAACGGCGGATAAGACCTATGGTTTGGGATATGCGGAATTTAAATGGCCCGGCGCGGTCAAATCCTCGGATGATTATGTAATCAGCTTTTCAACACGTATTAACACATCGGTTTCGCTCCTGAGCACAGTATCCTCCACCGCCGTGCGTTTTCTGGGCAGCGCGGACGGCAAAAACTACACGCTGAATATCTGCCGTGGAATTGTAGAGCTATACGAAAACGGTCAGGTTCATTCCAGATGGCTGCGTAAATCCACCGGCTACGGGTTGTCCGATGAAAGCGACAAGGTTCTTGTCGGCCGCTGGGGGCAGATGTCCATCCGTTTGCAGCCTTCATCTTCCGGAAAGGTAAAGGTGTCGTTTTATATTAACGGCGAACAGCTGCGCAATAGAGATAACGATGCCGCTTCGGTGGAGCTCAATGCTCTTAAGCCTGCTTTAGGTTTTGGACTGATTAATCATAACGGCTGCATTCAAAATATCTCGGTTTACAAGACGGCGGACGCAATCGTGCCGACCACAAAACTGCCTGTGAATACCACTGGCAAGTCTACCGGCACCGACGGCACTGCCACCAATCCCGGCCGGACAGACGACCCTGCCCAAACCGGCACGACTGACGGCATTATACCCGGAAGCACCGAGGCATCCGTGCCCAGCAGCACCCTGCCAGCCGGCAAAGACGCAACAGGCGGCCTGTCCGCCGGGTCGCTGGTTGCGATAATTATTGCCGTGCCGGCAGTTATCGGCGTGGTTGCCTTCATCATTTATAACGAGAAAACTGCTAAAAAAACATTAAGCCTAATTCTGGTGGCCGTGCTGTCAATCTGGGCATTCTTACCTGCTCGGATTGAGTCTAAAGCTATGAGATATTCAGAGATAAGCGTTTCATACTTAGGGCTTACGAATGAGGTGGTTTCCAAATCGGTATTGGCGGAAGGCAACACCGCCCGCCTTGCGAGCGTCATGAAAAAGGCTAAGGCAGGAGGAACCATCACCCTCGGCTTTATCGGGGGTTCCATTACATATGGCTCGGGCGTGGCCGAATCCGGCGGCACCCCTGATGAAAGGTTTCCCAATATCGTCCGAGACTGGTGGAAGGACACTTTTCCAAACGCCACCATCAACCTGCTAAACGCCGGCATACCTTCGACCGGCTCATATTTAGGGGTGTACCGCATGCAGGACGACCTGCTGGCGCACAATCCGGATGTAATTGTTCTGGAATTTGCGGTAAATGACGGCGACAGTTTCGCAAACCGCCAGTCGTATGAAGGGATGATACGCCGTTCCCTCAAGCAGCCAAATAACCCGGCCGTGATTTCGCTGTTTATGTGCAAAAACGATTTCTGGTGCTCTCAGGACATGCAGGCCGGTATCGCGAAGCACTACAACCTCCCGATGATAACCTACCGGGACGCTATCAGGCTGGCAATCAACAACGGGCTTAAGAAGATGTCCGACTTCACCACCGACGGCGTACATCCCAATACCTATGGAAACGCTGTTGTCGGGCTGTTTTTGACCTCATACTTCCAATCCATATTTGACAAGCTGGACACCCTTTCCACCAAAGTCGATACCGCCCTGCCGGATTCCATCCTGCCGGATATAATGCCGCGACAAAGGAGTGCAACAGCAATAACACCGTGCCGGCGTCTTTGGGCAGCTTTCAGGCAGTATCAAACGCCAGCAACGTTCAAAGGTTCAAATACGGCTGGCGTAGCACAAACGGCGGCTCAAAACCCATTGTGTTTAAAGACAAGGCCAAGCGCATCACCGTTGTCTATCAGACGGGGGCCGCGAACACTGGCCATGCGGTGGTGCGTGTCAACGGCGTGCCAATGGCGGTTTTGGAGGGGCAAAGCAGCTCTGGCGGATATATTAATTTCGCTAACTGGGTAATTGAAGAATACAATGCGTCCCAAAATGTCGAAGTATCCGTACAGCCAATCGATGGCAAGCAGTTCACATTGGTCGGGCTTTGGCTCTGTACTTAAAAATAGATTTTAGACATTCGATGTTAGACTTTAGACATTATCTTTCTAGTGCATAGTTGCTACTTGTAACTGATTTGCTGCGTGCCCGCAGAGGCGATTTGCATATCTGCCTCTGCGGGCATATTTTTGTATTGACTTTTGGGCATAGCCGTGGTAAAATTCATTTGTACAATAATACTGAAATATATTCAATAATGTTGGAGGGAAGATGATAAAGGTACTGCATAAGGCATTCGACATTCTGGAATATGTTGCGTCCGAAAAGGACAGCTGTTCGCTTTCCAGAATAGCCGAGGCAATCGGCGAAAAGCCGACTACGGTTTCCAACATCGTTCAGACCCTTTTAAAGCGCGACTACCTTGAGCGCGACGGCAAGGGGCTGTACCGTCTGGGTATCAGGGCGTACATTCTCGCTGGCAGCACGCCGGAGTACGACTCAATCCTCTGCGAGATTTCCGAGGCGCCGCTGAGGGAGGTTGTCAAAGACGTGCAGGCGGACGGCGTAATCAGCGTCTTTCGCAACCGCAAGAAGTATATAGTGCTGCGAATTCTCAGCGACAGCCTTGTCCGCGTAAGTCCCAGCGTCTACGGAAACACCAACCCCTGCTCGACCGAAACCGGCCTTGTGCTGCTCGCATACCAAAAGCCAGATACCATAAGACAGGTGGCCGCGTCCTGCCAGCTCCCCCCGTTTTGCAAAGACGAGGGTGAGCTCTTCCGTCTGCTTGAAAGGATTAGGAAGGAAGGCTTTTTCATGTCGTTCTCCAGCGAAAGACTGCGCGCAGCGGCTGCTCCACTGTACTGCGGCAGGGAGGTGGTCTCGGCAATCGGTTTGTACCAGCCCAGATTTGAAGAATCCCAAAAAGCAGACGAGCTAATGAAAACCCGCATATTGGAAACAGCCAATATAATTTCAAAAGGTTTGACTGAAAGGATGAAACAGAGTGAATAGCAACCTCACAAACAAGGTCAAGGAATACGCCCTAAACCTTGGCGCAAGTCTGGTCGGCGTCGCCAATATCGAGCGTTTCGAAAAGGCACCGATTATGATGAGTCCGAAGGGCCTGATGCCCAGCGCAAAAAGCGTGATTGTATGTGCAATCCACCATCCCGACGGTGCGATGGAGCTCGGAGGGGAAACCCACCCGCAGAAATTCGGCCAGTACTCCATCCAGTCTGTGATGAACCAGAAGCTGGACTTTATCGCGATGCGACTGGCAAGGTTTCTTACTGGTCTCGGGTTTGACGCCATGCCGATTGCCTCGTCCAACATCTGGCGGTACCGCAAATTCATGGATCTGGACGCAAATTTCGCGCCCGACATGTCCCACATCTACGCCGCCACCTGCGCGGGGTTGGGTCAGCTCGGCTGGAACGGACTTACGATGACGCCGGAATACGGCGCATGGAACCGCTTTGTTTCGGTCATTACCGACGCCCCGCTGATTGCGACCGAGCTTTACGACGACATCAAGCTCTGCGACATGTGCGGAGAGTGTATCCGCCACTGCCCGACTGACGCCTACCGCAAGGAAGTCAATGGCGCAAAGGTGCTTGAAATCGAGGATAAGCGTTACAGGTTTGCGAACAAGAACCTGTGGCGCTGCGCATGGGGCGAGCATTTCAATTTGGACCTTGATTTGGAAATACCCGACGTAGTGAACGAGGAAGTGCTGTACCAAACGCTCAAAAAGCACGGCAAGCGGGGAGGCGAGATGGGCTGCTGCCTGAAATACTGTCTGCCGGAGCACCTGCGCGCCGACAAGGGCAACTTTGAAACCTCGTACCGCAGGAAAAAGCATTCATACGCGGACACCGATTTGCCGGTCAACAGGGCAATGTATGACAATATTGTCTCCATTGCCGCGCGCTACAACGCCGACAGCGTCCTGTTCGTAGACTGGCAGACCCTCGATGAAACCGGAATTGACTATAAAAAGTTTTTCCCAATCGCCGAAGGCGCCGTCGTATTCTCAATCAAAGCGAGAATAGACAAGGGAGAGCTCCCAAGCGACAAACTGCTGGTAAACCACGGCACCGGCGAAAACGGCTCGATTTCCAACGCATACCGGGAAGCGCTGAACTTTATGGCGGGCTATGCGGTGCTGGACATCGCAAACTACATAGAGAATGCCGGGTTTGAATCGGTCAACGACTATGAAACGCCCGAAATCTCCCGTCTTATCGAGCTGCTCGGCGTAAAGCCGGACGAAGGCGGCATGATAAAAAGCCGGATTGTCTTTACCAACGCAAAATTCAAAAAACAGTGGTTTGCGAACCTGCAGCAGCCCGTTGTCAACCAAAAGAAGACCCTGACCGAGAACATCGCCGACTTCCTTGCCGCCGAAGGCTCGGACAACTTTGGTTTCGTGCCCGCGCAGAGGATGGAGGAGCTGTCCGAAAAGCTCAAGAGATTTAAGGAGAACGAAAAGCTGCTGCTCGCAAAGGACAAGAACTTCCTCCATATCGAGTTTGACCCCGTGATAAGGGAGGTTTACCGGCAGATTTACAAGCCCCAGGACTATCTTTCCGGCGCAAAGAGCGTAATTGTATTCGCGCACCATTTCCCCGACATTGTCGCTAAAATGGCGTTAACGCCACCGGCATACGCCGTCGGGCCCTATGTGTTCTCGACATACCAGACCAACTACGATTTAAGCTGTACCGGCTTAAAACTTTGCAAATACCTGCAGGGCCTCGGCTACAACGCGGTCATGACGCCCGACCTTACCGGCATCGGCGGCGAGGTGCATTCACCCAGAGGGCTGCTGAACGACGCGGTGTGCAACAGCCTTGAAGCGGTTGAAGCCGGGATTGGCGCGCTTGTGGCAAACGGAGTCTGCTATACGGCCGAGCACGGGTTCAACCAGCGGTTCATGGCCGTGATTACCGACGCCCCGCTCGACACTCTGGCAAAAGCGAAAGAGGTTTCCGACACCGTGGTCTCCGCATGCGAAGACTGCGGAAAATGCTCTGAAGCCTGCCCCGCCAGAGCGCTCTCATTGGAAAACAGCGTTAAAATCACCCTTGGCGGCAGGACATACAAGTGGATTCCGACCGACGCGGCCCGCTGCGAATGGTCAAAGAGGCATGCGCTCTGCGCCGAAGACGGGATTAAATACACCGGCTCAAAAACCGACGTGCAGCCGCCTGATGAGATTACAGCCGAAAGTCTGGACGCGGCGCTGCGCACCACCGACCCCACCCTTAAAGCCCGCCCGACAATCGCAGAACGCTGTATAATCGACTGCCCGCTAATCGCTTTGGAATAAAGCGCGGCAGTGCAGCCTCAGTAAAATCTGCCTGCTAAATCATAACCGCCAGTAAACTGGTGGTATGCACCAGCCCTAGAAGGGCATATTACTGGCTTAACCCCTCAAGG
>LFTH01000068.1 GCA_001513365.1 Clostridiales bacterium DTU033
GATTAATAATCAGTTTAAGTCGATTAGATATCGTTTATCGGTATTAACAAAACATAAAACCCGCCAATCGGCGGGTTTTGGACCGCTGAAAGACAGGCATTTTCACGCGAGTGAAAATGCCTGTTTTATCGGTTGGATTAGTCAGTTGTTTCAACTGCTCACACTTTTGGCAGGGAGGCGAACCCTTTTTCGAGGTCCTCGTCTGTCGGGATATAATCGGTCATTGTGCCGTCGAGGTAAGAGGTGTAGGCGTTCAAATCGAAATATCCGGTGCCCGACAGGCCGAAGAGTATTGTCTTGGCTTCGCCGGTTTCTCTGCACTCAATCGCCTTGTCAATCGCAACCCGGACAGCGTGGGCGGATTCGGGTGCGGGAAGGATTGTCTCATGTTTGGCGAACTGCACAGCTGCTTCAAACACCTTTGTCTGCTCGGACGCGACTGCCTTGATATAGCCGTCATGGTAGAGTTTGGACACTACCGGGCTCATTCCGTGGTAGCGCAGTCCCCCTGCGTGGTTGGCCGATGGGATGAAATCGCTGCCCAGGGTATACATCCGCGCAAGCGGGGTTACGTGTCCGGTGTCGCAGTAATCATAGGCGTATCGGCCTCTTGTAAGGGTCGGGCAGGACGCCGGTTCGACGGCGATGAATTCAGTGCCGCTGCGCCTGCCGGTCAGAGTATCCATCATGAACGGCGAAATCAGGCCTCCGAAATTCGAGCCGCCGCCGGTACAGCCTATGATTATATCAGGGTATTCGTCAATCTTTTCGAGCGCCGCCTTTGCCTCAAGGCCGATTACCGACTGGTGGAGAAGAACCTGATTGAGCACCGAGCCCAGAACATATCGGCAATTAGGGGTTTTCATGGCTGTTTCGACAGCTTCGGAAATTGCGCAGCCGAGCGAGCCGCCGGTGCCGGGGTGTTCTTTCAGAATTTCCCGGCCAACATCGGTGGTATCGGACGGGCTGGGGATGATTTTTGCGCCGAAAGTCTGGATAACGGCTTTGCGGTACGGCTTTTGCTCATAGCTGACTTTGACCATGTATACTGTAAGGTCAATGCCGAAATGCGAGCAGGCCATCGCAAGCGCAGTGCCCCACTGCCCGGCGCCGGTTTCGGTGGTAAGGCTGGTGATACCCTGTTTTTTTGCGTAGTAAACCTGCGCGGCAGCCGAATTCAGCTTGTGTGAACCCGATGTGTTGTTGCCCTCAAACTTGTAGTAGATTTTTGCCGGAGTGCCGAGTGCTTTTTCGAGGTTGTACGCGCGGATTAACGGGGAGGGGCGGAAAATTTTGTAAAACTCCTGCAGCTCCTGCGGGATGTCAATATACCGGTCGGTGGTGTTCATCTCCTGAGCGCAGAGCTCTTCGCAGAAGATTTGCTTCATAACCTCCGGCTCCACCGGCTTAAAGGTTGCCGGATGAAGGTACGGGTCGGGAAGTTCCTTCATATCCGCGAGTATATTGTACCACTGCTTCGACGTCTCGCTTTCTGACAGATAAATGCGGTACGGTACATTTTTCATTGTGGTTGGCTCCTTTCATAAATTAATTCAATTAAAAAAGCCCTTGTCCCAAAACTGGGACAAGAGCCTTGACTCCTGCGGTACCACCCTGATTCGTTTGCATTACACAAACGCGCTTTCTTCGCGCACCATCATGCGCGCTCCCTTGATAACGGGCGGAGTTCCCGTCGCACCTAGCGTCAAAATGACGTTCGGCTTGCCCTCGTAAGCCCATTCGGTATAACCGCTGCTGCCGCAATCCCACCGCCTGCGGCTCTCTGCGAGCGCTGAGTTATACGTACTACTCTTACTCAACGGTTTAAAATGTTTCGTTAATAGTAACACTTAACCGGAATTCTGTCAATACCCAAAAAGTTACAATTCGGGGTTTATTTTCGGCCGCTTGCTTGTATAATATCATTAAACCCGTGTTTTTTGCCGGTATTTCTGGTATCCTCCGCAAAGATTGTGGACAAGCCGGAGGAAAAACTATATAATAACCAAAGAGTGCCGATACGGCCGCATAAACCGAAAGGCAGGAAATCCGCTATGCAGTCATCAGCAGAACTAATCAACCGCATTCGCGGCAATATCAAAAAAGTGATTGTGGGAAAAGACGATGTAATAGACCTTCTGTTAATCTCGCTTATATGTTCGGGGCATGTCCTAATCGAGGATATCCCCGGTATGGGGAAGACCACCATAGCCTCCGCGCTCGCCGCTTCCCTAGGCTGTTCTTTCAAGAGAATTCAATTCACTCCCGACGTGCTGCCTTCCGACATCACCGGGTTTAATATGTTCAATATAAAAACCGGGGAGCAGGAATTCCATCAGGGGCTGGTCATGAACCAGATTATACTGGCCGACGAAATCAACCGCACCAGCCCCAAAACCCAATCCGCGCTGCTTGAAGTCATGCAGGAAAATCAGGTTACCATCGACGGGAAAACATACCCCGCGCCCCGCCCGTTCATGGTGCTTGCGACTCAGAACCCCGTTGAGATGGCCGGGACGTATCCGCTGCCCGAATCTCAGCTTGACCGCTTTTTGATGTGCATATCAATCGGGTACCCGACGTTTGACGAGGAAGTGCAGATACTTGCCAGGCACCGTATGCGGAGCGCGGCAAAGACGCTGTCCCCGGTGGCTTTTGCCGAAGATGTGGTGAGAATGCAGCAGGAGCTTGAGAATATAAGGTGTTCGGACGATGTTTTAAGATATATAATCAACATCACCAAATCCACAAGGACAATGCAGGGCGTGAAAATAGGGATTAGCCCCCGCGGCTCAATCTCACTGATGCTGGCGTCAAAAGGCTGTGCGATGATTGAGGGCCGCTCGTTCGTAATTCCGGACGACGTGCAGCGGATGGCTTTTCCGGTTTTGTGCCACCGGCTGATTTTGCAGGGCCGCCTAAGGCAGCAGACCGACGCAAAATCCATTATTGCGAATATCCTTCGCACCACCCCTGTCCCGGCGGCAAGATGACTAAACGCGGTTTTGGCGTTTTCGTTCTTTTTGCGCTGTCGCTGTTTTTTGCGCTTGCAACCGGCTACAGCGAGATATTCTTAGCCGTATTCGCGTTCGGCTTTTTAATCGCGTTCGCTCTGGCTTCGGCCGTAGCGGGCGTTCTTGTGCTACGCGCCGAAAGCCATCTGACAAACAGCATGATAATCCGCGGGGACACCGCTCCGATTAAGGTTTTCTGGCGAGGATTTCTGCCGCTGCCTGCGGTAGTGAGGCTAATTCTGGTGTTCCCGGGCGGGAGACTCCATAAATATGCCGTGATGCTGTGGGGCGGCAGGCACAAGACAATCAGATACCGTCCGGTTTGCCTTCATCGCGGGATATGGGATATCGGGGTAAAAACCGCTTATTCCTGCGACGTGATGGGGCTTTTTTGCTTTAAAATGCCGGATTCGCATATTGCAAACGGAAAGGTTTCCCTGACCGTTTATCCTCATATTTTTGAAATCCCCGGCGTCCCTCGGCCGCCTGTCCCGGCTTTGGACTACAACGACAGCAATCCCATAACTTCGGACAGCGGCGACAGCTTTGTGGACACCCGTCTTTACCGCGACGGGGACCCGCTGAAAAGAATACACTGGAAATTGTCGGCGCGCACCCGCAAGCTCCATATAAAAAGGTACGAGATGTCGGTGGACAGGATGGTCGTGATTTTGGTTGATACCTCGGATATGCCTATGCAGCCTCCCGAATATAATCTGGACTATGCCGACATGGCGACCGAGTGCGCGGCGTCCCTCGCCTACTATTTCATAAACGGCGGGCACAAGGTCGCGGTATGCCCCGCCGGCGGGACTGGCGGGGTTATCCTGTCGTCCAGCGCCGAGTTTGATATTCTTTTCAATTACCTTGCGGCGGTCGAATTCAATTCCGACAGCCCGGTTTACGATGCCGCTCTGGACTTCCTCAACAACTCCTACTGCATAAGCTCGCTGTACGTGATTACCCGCGAGCCCGCTGCCGGATTAATCGATTTGCTGTCCCGCATGCCGGCGCAGGGCAGCGTCTCTTTAATCTATTATGACGCCGCGTGTACTGCAGAGCCGGCAGAGCGGACGGCGGGCGGCGTCAACCTGATTGCCGTCGGTTCCCCAAACGACATTCCGGCGAGATTGGGGGATATGCATGGTTAAGCTAACCATTCCGCGCGGGAAAACAACCTCAAAACGCTTTGAAGGGCTGCTTTTCGACTTATTGTGCTGTCTTCTGGTTTCGGTCGGCGTGCTGCTGGCGCTCCGCCAGCTTTTCAGGTTTGAGAACCCGTTTAATCTGATTTTGCTGCGCTCAGCCGCGGTGCTCGCAATCACCGCTCTTGTAACCCGCCGCTGGTGGTACGCCGCAGTATTTATAGCGTCTGCGCTCGGCGCGGCGTCCCTTTACCTGCTGGCGGCCGGCGGATTTGCGGCGTTCATTGACTATGTCAGAGGGTTTATAGTCTGGTGGGTAGGGCTGTTCGCGATGAACTCGGAATACAACACCGCTTTTAATATCGCGGTGGTACACTGGATTATTACCATCTGGGTCTGCGTGCCGGTGTTTTTCCTGATACGCCGCATAAAATCGCTGTATGTGGTAACGGTGCTCGCCGCGGTTTTATTTACGGTTATAATCGCTAACGGGTTCAGGGAGAATTTTGACGCGGTCTGCCTTATCATCGCCGGCTCGCTGCCGCTGCTTGCGAAAGGCAACCACATCAGGCTGAAACGGCGTTCGGATAAGACCCTGTTCACAAGGGAGCGGATACTGGCCGCGGGGTTTGCCGTATGCGTGCTGTGTACCCTTTTGGCAAACCGCGCAGTGCCGGAAGATACTTCGTCGTGGAAAAATCCAGAACTATCCGAACTGCTGAACCGCGCGATAGATTCCCGGCACCAGCTGAGCAGAAAGCCGTTCAACCTGATTACATCAGGGCTGCAGCCGAACGCCGACCGGCTGGGCGGGGATGTCGAGCTTGACCACCGGCTTGTGATGAGGGTTAAGACAAACCAGCCGGCGCTGATGAAGGGGAAGATATACAGCATTTACACCGGCAGGGGATGGGAGGACACCGTTTCCCCCGCCTATCCGTACGCAGGCTCCCCGGAGGAGTTTGAGAAAGCCTTTAACCAGAACATGCCGCGCGACCGGAACGGGGAAAATCCGCTTTTTGACGCAATGCCGGTCATCAATACGGACGCGACCCTGTTGTTCGGCGGGTACACCCTCTTTTACTCAGGCAGGCTGATACAGATAACTGCCGGAAAACCCGCGTCAGTCAGCTTTAACGCCAGCTCCGAGCTTTTTTCACAAAACCGGGTACCGACGCGGTTCGGATACAGCTATAAATCCACTGTAATCAACCTTTCGGCCGAGAACCTGCCCGCAAGGATTGACAGGATTGAAAGGCAGGCTTCACAGCAAGGCGGCGCTTTATACGATTATGAATACGACAGAATATCCGAGGAATACCTGCAACTGCCCGACGGCCTGCCGGAAACTGTGTACCGTACCGCGGAAAAGATTGCCGGAAAATCCTCGTCGAACTTTGAGAAGATATTAAAGCTGAAAGAATACCTGAAAACCGGTTTTGAATACACCTTAAAACCCGGCGACGTGCCGGAAGGCGCGGATTTTGTAGAGCATTTTCTTGAATCCGGCAAAGGGTACTGCACTTATTTTGCCTCCGCGATGGCTGTTATGTCGCGGGGAATAGGGGTGCCGTCGAGGTTCGTAATCGGATACGGGCTGGTGCGCGACGGCAAAAACTACGCCGCGTACACCGACAACGCGCACGCGTGGGTGGAGTGCTATTTCCGCGGCGTCGGGTGGGTACCTTTTGACCCGACCGCGGGCAGCAGCTATTCCTACCCGGTAAAGGTCAGACCTGTAAGAAAACCGCCGAGCGACGATGAGGATACCGGCCGTAATACCACAGACATACGGGCGGGGCAGACCACGACCACCATTTCGCAGGGGACTTCCGCCAACAGCGATTTAAGCCAGCCGCAAGAGCAAAGCGGCGCCGGTACGGTTTGGATATGGCTTGCTGCCGCAGTAACAGCGGTGTTGCTTGCCGCGGCCGCGGCGCTGCGGGCGCTGAAAAAGAAAAAAGCCTACCTGCTCGATGAAGTGCGAAAGCGTTTTCCTGATACCGGCAGTCAAATCAATTACTATTACGCCGATATAATCAGGCAGCTTTGCCTTATCGGTTTGTCCCCGCGCACCGGCGAGACTATCCTGCAGCACGGCAGGCGGGCGAAAGCCGGGCTTGAGAAAGAGGACACCGGCGACGCGGAAAGCGCCGGGGAGCGGCTGCTCGGCTCCTTTATCGCGGTGATGAACCTGCGGTACGGGGATATACAGCCGGGCGACCGCGAGGTCGAGGAAATCGCGAAGGTGCGCCAAATCCTTGAAAACCGGCTGAAAAACGCCCTTAACCCGGTACTCTATTTCTTCAGGCGGCTGATATTCTGAACCAAAAAACCCCCGAAAAACCGGGTTTTTTTTATATTCTGCGTTTATCGCCGGATATCAGAGCCAGCATAAATCCCGCACCGTCCGCTCGAACACCTCTTTTGTCATTATAGTGTTTAAAACCGCGACAAGGCGGCCGGTGGACAGCAGCCGCGGCAGGCCGAGCAAATCCAAAAGCAGAGCGCGCTTTTTCCGGCTGTTTTTGCCGCCAATCAGGCCGGCGTTGTATAAATCCAGCCTTGTTATCGGATTATCGCCGCCGGTATTTTCGCCGCCGCCCTCGACGGTGGCTCCCGCGTTTAATATGGCGTCCCTGACCGCGCGGATGTCCACCCCCTCCACTCCCAGCAGTCCCTCTTTGGAGCGGCGGGATTTGCGCCGCTCTTTGCCAAAAACGGCGGGTATATACGCGTGCTTCACCTGTTCGGGAGGTATTGCCCCGCTCAAGTAGTTTCGGATTACAAACCCCGCCGTATCGCTGTCGGTCAGTATTATCAGCCCGCGTTCGCGCGCAATCATCCGCAGCAGCCCAAGCAGTTCGCTGTCTTTGAATATCCCAAAACCGCGGGTTTCAATCACCAGCGTGTCCACTGCCGCCGCCAGCCGGATTTTGTCGTGTTTGCCTTCCACCACAACGGCTTCCCGGATTTTGAGCTTGTTCATTCGCTTTTCTCTTCCTCAATCCTCGGCAGCAGTATCAGCTTAGCGGCTGTCTGCTCCAGCACTGTCCTTTCGTTTGCGCCGGTGGTTTTGAGTTTCAAATCGGCTTCTGCCAGAATGTCCAGACTTTTTCGCAACAGCTTTAAAGGGATATTCCTGCTTTCCCTCGCCGCAATCGCCAGCCGGGCGCTTTTGCGGTAGGAAAAATCGCCGGCAAGGGTTTCCGCCCGCACTCCCGCCGCCATCGCGACCTTTGCCCGGTATAAATCCGCGTAGGCGTTTGATAAAAAGGCGAGTATCCTGACCGGCTCCTCCCGCTGCGCGAACAGCCCGTTGAGAATGTCGTAGGCCTCCTCGTAGCTGCCTTTCAGGATTGCGGTTGACAGCTTGTAGACCGAGCTTTCGATTGTGAGCACGCCGATTGCCTCGATATGCTCGCGCGCAATCTCCCCCGGCGCCGCGAGGGCGCAGAGCTTTTCAAGCTCGCTCATCAGCAGCCGCAAATCGTCCCCGGCGCGCTCCACCATCAGACCGGCGTTGGCGGGGGAGAGGGTACAGCCGCGTTTCTGCGCTTCCCTGCAAAGCAGCCGCACGAGCTCGGATTTTGATTTGCGCGGGAAATCGACGCAGGCGCCCGCCTTATCGACAGCCGAAAAGAAAGATTTCCATTTTGAATTGCTCTTAACGTCCGCCGAGACTACGTCCAGCCAGAACACAAGCACGCAGCTTTCCGGCAAATCCTGAATTAAAGAAGAAAGCTGCTTTATATCATCCGCGGCGGCGCTGGCCGCGTCAAAATCGCGCACCACCACGCATTTGCGCTCCGCCATCACCGGCAGAGCCTCCACCGCGTCGTGGATTTCACCGACCGTGCAGGACTGTCCGTCCAGTTTCTGATAGTTAAACTCCGCGAGCGGGTGGCTCCCGACAATTTTTGAGGCAATCTGCCTTGAA
The DNA here is from genome assembly GCA_001513365.1 of Clostridiales bacterium DTU033. Taxonomy (GTDB): domain Bacteria; phylum Bacillota; class Clostridia; order Oscillospirales; family Acutalibacteraceae; genus Avimonas. Next base: position 8,100 of record LFTH01000068.1, read on the forward strand.
TAAAGGGCGGACAGATAGCTTTCCTCGCCGTATAAAAAGTAAACCTTCTCAAAACTTGAGTTTTTGATGTGCTTTGCAAGGCCGCTTTCAGTCAAAATCAACCGTGCTTCCTCCTTTTACGGTGATATCCCCCCTGCCGCGGGTATAAAAGGTGATGTTTTTATCCGCGGTGTTGTAAAGCGGGTAGGAAAGGCGGGGGATTGCCTTGATTTCCCGCCGGTAGGTATCGGCCGAGCAGCACAGCGCCCCCGCCTGCGCCTCGACCGCCGCTATATGTTTCGGCGGACTGCCGGCTATCACAAAAATATTGGCTTGCCGCTCGTTTTCCGAAAGCGCGGCGGCGTTGCCGCCGGTCGGGCTCACCAGCACCCGCGTCAGCCCTATCCTGAAGATAAGCCAGCCGTCATTAAGCTCCGCGCGGCAGTCGTCCCAGAAATTGAGCGTCCCGTTTTCGAGGGAGAGCCGCCCCGCGGCGGGCAGGGCGTCCAACGTATCCGAATACTCCCCGTCATGCCCGGTTATCAGACAGTTTACCCCGATACGCTTCGCGAATTCGGGGAAATAAAACGCAGAACGGTCGCTCAAATCGGGCAAAATCAGAAAATCCACCGCCCGCACGTTCCGCCGTTCAAGCTCAAAGACCGCGCCGGACACCGAGTTTTTATCGCCCGACACCACCACGCCGGTATAACCGCTTCTGCTCATCACAATCGCGGCGGAATTGCCGGAACTAATCACCGTTATCTCGGTAACCCCTTTCATAAACGCGCCGTGCGAAATCGCCCCGCACATCAGCGCGATTGCCGACCACAGCGCCATCACCCGCGCGCCCCGCCAGCCGAGCAGGGCTTTGCCGAGCGCAGTCAGCGCTATGGCCGCCGGGATTACCACTGGTACAAACGTCTGGCCCGCCCAGACTGACGAAAACGGGATTGAGGACAAAAGCCGCGCCGCCCAGATGAGATAATCTGAGATTGCTCTTGCCGCAAAGAAAAGCGGGGCGGACAAAAACCCCAGAGGCTTTACGGCATTCAGCGCGACCGCCATGATTGTCGCCACCGTAACCGCCGAGGCGGGGAACACCATCAATAAATTCGCCACCGGCGAAATCAGGGATATCTGCCCGAACGCCAGCAGGGACACCGGCAGGGTTGGCGCGGTGGCGGAAAGGGTGAGCCCGAAAGAGTTTACAGGCCCCGCAAGCAGCCGCGGCAGCCTTTTTTCGCTTTGCCGCAGCCTGTCGCCGAACGCCCGTTTAAACGCGGGGTATAAAACCAAAATCCCGAATGTCGCGGAGAATGAGAGCAGCAGCCCCACGTCGTCTACCGCGTAAGGGTTGACCGCGGTAATCGCGAACACCGACAAGCCGAGCGAGTTCAGGCTGTCCGGCTGCCTGCCCAGTATTTTGCCGAACAGGTAGACGATGCACATAATGCCCGCCCTGATGATTGAGGGCTGAAACCCGGTCAGCGCCATGAACAGGAATACCCCGCCGGCGGCCGCCAAATGGGCGGCTCTGTTCGGAACCTTTAAAAACAACAAAAGCGCGAGGATTGCCTGCGACAGCACCGCGGCGTGGAGCCCGGACACCGCGAGTAGGTGGGACGCCCCGACCGCGCGGAAATCGGCTTTGATTTCGGAGCCCAAATCCTCTTTAAACCCGAACGCGATACCCGCCATCAGCCCTTCGGCGTCCCCCGCGCCGGGCCGGGACATTATTGCGTTCCTCGCGTACCGCCGCGCCAGCAGTATATTATACATCCACGGCCGGGACTTCGGCGCGGCGAGCCCGACCCCTTCCTCGTCAAACCCCGCCGCGCGCGCGTTCAGGAAAACGCCCGCGGCTTTTGAATATCCCCTTGCCAGACCGCTGCGGCCGTCGTTCGGCGAGGACAGCTCAAACTCGCCGGTCAGGATGTCGTAAGGCTGAGGGTAAAAATCCCTGCCCGAAAGCCAGAGGGTCAGCTTTGCGCCTTTCGGCAGCCCGCCGCCCACCACCCTGACGGGGACGCTGTTGTTCTGCTGCGCCCAGTCGAGTGTCTGCAGGCTTAATTCCATCCGCCTGCCGTCGAATTCCCGCAGGGGGCGGCAGACCAGCATTTCCTTTGCCGAATACATTAAAAAAGCGGCCATGGCGGCAAAAAGCGCCGTCATGGCCTGCCGGTTCTGCCGTATCGGCCTGATAAAAAAACACGCGGCAAAGGCGGCGGACAGCAGCGCGGCCAGCACCACCGCCGTGTTCAGGCTGACAAACGATGCAATGACAAGCGCGAAAAAATATGAAAAACCGAGTGCCGCCATCGGCCGCCGCATACGCTCACGCCCCCTCTGATTGCCGGGAGAGCCGGATAAGCCGCCGGTTACTTGCCGCCGTTATCCCCGTTTTCGCCGTCGCTGTCGAAAAACAGCGGCAGGGTTTCGAGATAGAATATATCCTTCCTGCCGATTGCGTCCCCTTCGGCGAGGATTGCGCACTGACCGGTAATCCTGCCGCCCGAATGCTCGACCAGCTTGTCAAGCGCGCGCATGGACTGCCCGGTGCTGACCACGTCGTCCACAATCAACACCCGCTTGCCCCTTATGGTCTCCATTTCCCTTTCGTCAAGATACAGGGTCTGGTCCTTGTCGGTGGTGATTGAGCGCACGTCCACCGCAATCGGGTTTGCCATATAGAGTTTAGGGTACTTCCTCGCGATGAAATATGGCTTACCGCTCTGGCGCGCCATCTCGTAAACAAGCGGAATGCCCTTTGCCTCGGCGGTGATAAGCACGTCGAATTCCGGGGCTCTTTTCAAAAGCTCCCTCGCCGCCGCGATGGTCAGCTCGACATCGCCGAAAATCACAAAAGCCGCAATGCTCAGATTGTCGTTAATCCGGCAGATGGGAAGGTCGCGCTTAAGCCCCGCTATGGTAACAGTGTAGTATTTCTGGCCCACTAAAAAACACCTCTTTGTAAAAACTCCTCATCGGCGGTTAAATTTTTAACAAGCGAATTTGCAAAAGACCCGCCGCCTTATTATAACATTTTTGCGGGGCGGCAACAAGCACTTTGACGCGAATATTGTAAAAAGTGCGGATTTGCCCCGAAAGCCGCCGCGCCCCCAAAACGCCGCCCCATGTTGCGGCGGGCGGGATATTGATGTATTATATAGTATATACAGACGCGCGCCGGCGGCGTTTTGCGCCCTGTTAAAAAAACTGCGGATTTTTTTAAAACCGGTGAAACAAAACCGCCGATTTTGTATCTTTAATTATAGGGAGTGGTTTTATGGGGAATGTGGACGAGGCGTTCGTCCGGCTGTATAACGAAACTTATGACGGCGTTCTCAAATACGTGCTGCTGAAATGCGGCAATCCACACGACGCTCCCGACATTGTCCAGAAAACCTACCTTAACTACTACGAACGCCTGAAAAAAGACGGGGGGATTAAAAAGCCCGAAAGCTACCTGTTCATTATCGCGCAGAACGAGATTAAAAAATACTACCGTTTCAAATCGGCGCGCAAAAACGACGTTCCGCTCTTTTCGGGCGGCGAGGAAAACCCCGATATTGAAAAGCTGGAAGCCTTCCTTTCACAGGACTGCCCCCAGCACAGCAGCCTCGACGTTCAGGAAATATGGCGGTACATCAGGGAACGGGATGATTTGACCTTCAAAATCTTTGTGCTGTATTTCTATTACGGCGAAAAACTGGCGGACATCGCAAAAATCCTTGACATCGGCGAATCGGCGGTAAAAAACAGGCTCTACCGCACAATCAAACAAATGAGAGAGCATTTTAACATATAAAGAGGGTGAGCATAGATGAACCTAAAGAATTTGATTTCGCAATCCATCAGCCAAAACTTTGCTGCCAGGGAGAAAACTCTTGATTTGATACTTGACGGCGCAAAAAGCGGGGAGGAGAGGGCGCGCTCACGCGGCGCGCGGCCTGTGCTGCGTTGGGTCAGAAGGCCTGTCGTGCTCGCGGCGACGCTCGCGGTCGTGATGGTCGGCTCTGTCATCACTCTGATTGCACAGAACGCCCTGAAGACCACCAACCTTCAGCTTACCGCCGTCAATCAGAGTGGGAGTACCACCGTCCTGCCCGGCGACACCGTAACACTTACGGTCAGCACGCAGTCGCAGAAGGACTTCAAAAAAGGTGTTGTCGGCCTGACGCTTGACATTCTCTATGACGACGACGTATTTGAGTATGACAATGAGACAATCGATAAAGAAATGTCAAACCCCGGAAAATTCGTAGCCGCCACCAACGAGGCGGAGGACGGGGTAATCACGGTGCTGGTTTACGCCGACGACTATCAGGACGAAAGCCAGCCCTCGCTGGCGTATATTGAGGGCGGCGACATTTTCTCGCTTACGTTCACTGTCAATGAAGACGCCGAGCCCGGGAATTACAACTTTACCGTTCAGGACTACAAGCTTGCCGACTACACGGACGACGACAGCGGGTTTGAGCTTGTTACCGTAACGCCAACGCCGCAGCCCGCCACCGTAACAGTGGCTGGGTCCACCGTCATCAGCGTGGACGTTACATGGGGCAGCATGGAGTTTACCTACAACGTGGGCGATTGGGACCCTGACACCCACCAGTACGTGGGCGGCGGCTGGACCTGCGACGAGGACGAGAATAAGATAACCGTTACAAACAACTCAAACATCGCGATAGACGTAACCTGCGAATACGCAAAAGCGCAGGGTTATGAGTGGATAAGCGGCAGCTTTACAGTAAACGGGCAATCTGCCAACTTCCCGTTTACCCTTGACAAGCTGGAGGAGGGCGGAACTCCCGACAGCCGCTACGTTTACCTGACGCTTGAAAGCGAAAAACCGGACGATGAAATACAGGGGCAAGTCGGCACAGTAACGGTGTCTATTGACGAGCACCAGCCTGAGCAATAAAATATAAGGCAGAGAGCAAACACAAGCAGTTGAAAGGGGATTTTAATGAAAAACCGAAAAGACAAAAAGATACTGGCTCTGATTATTGCGCTCTGCCTTATTACCGCGGGTTCGGTCGTGGTTACGGTGTATCTGCTGATGAACCAGCCGAAACC
>LFTH01000007.1:0-876 GCA_001513365.1 Clostridiales bacterium DTU033
ACAGAGCCGCTGCCCAAATCGATTACGGAGTCGTCTGGGTGGAACTTGCGGTTGGCTTTCTTATACGGCTCCTGTACCCGCTTGATGCTTTCCACAATCCTCTGGGCGGCGATTGCCTCAATGTCCACGTCCGCGGTGTCGCCGAGCAGTCCCAATACCGTCGAGTGCTCCCCGTACCACGCGTTCACCTTGACGTTTTGGCTGCTGCGCTCAATCCATTCGGAGAACTCCCGCACTTCTTTCTGTGTTGTGCCCGGTTTAAGTACTATTATCATTATAATCTACCTTTCATGTTTTTTTCAAATAAAAGATGAAATATAAAAAGGCGGAGCCATGCGGCTCCGCCTAGTTAGCCTAGAATATAAATTGCGGCCTAACTGCGGCAAAAGCGACATGGCGAAAAACCCCGGCTAAAATAATAGCCGAAGTAACCCATAAATCGATTTTGCCTGTTGGCCGCGGTATTAATCATATGTCGTCTCTCCAAAATCACGATGTTTTGGTTTAGGCTATAATAATCCATTCCGCGAGGTTTGTCAATCGGTTTTGTGAAATATTTTGGATTTACCGCGCTGCCGCCAATCACCGCCGGCGCCCTGTCTTCATAAGATGGATAAAACACTTTTGAAAGGCGGAGATGAATTTGCAGAATTTGAACACCAACAGCGGTTCTGCGGCATATCATTTTGCGCGGATTGCGCTCTGCACCGCTCCGGCGGCGCGCGCCGATGTGAGGGGGGACAAAAACAACCGCGGGCTTAAAGGGACCGTTAGCTTTTATCCCGCGGGCGGCGGTGCGCTGGTGGTCGCAGAGGTCGAAGGGCTGCCGCTCAATTCCAAAACCGGCATTTTTGCGATGCACATACACGAGGGCAG
>LFTH01000007.1:884-1557 GCA_001513365.1 Clostridiales bacterium DTU033
GCATTTCAACCCCAAAAACCAGCCCCACCCGCTCCACGCCGGGGACTTGCCGCCGCTGTTTTCAAACGGCGGGTTTGGATATTATTCCTTTTTCACCGCAAGGTTCAGACCGGCCGAGATAATCGGGCGGACAGTGGTAATCCACAGCGGGCCGGACGATTTCAAAACCCAGCCGGCGGGCGACTCAGGCAGCAAAATCGCCTGCGGAGTGGTTGAGAAAACCTGACATATTAAAACTGCGAAAGGCTGACGGACGCGAAAAAATAATCTTGACAGTTGGGAAAAAAGGATGTAAAATAATACACACTTGAAAGATTGTTCAAATGTTCAAACGAAGGGGGCGGGATATGCGATGGCTGAAAAAGCCGAAAGGTGCGACTGCAATATACTGCACGCTAAGACGGTGGAGCGGGTAAGCGGGCTGATGCCCGGCGAAAATGAGGTCGAGGGGCTTGCGGAATTGTTTAAGGTGCTGGGAAATTCGACAAGGGTCAGGATATTGTCCGCGCTCTTTCATTCCGAAATGTGTGTCTGCGATATTTCCGCGCTGCTCAATATGACCATATCCGCGATTTCCCATCAATTAAAGGTTTTAAAACAGGCGCGGCTGGTGAAATACCGGCGGGACGGCAAGGTCGTCTTCTACTCGCTGGACGACAGCCATATCAACAGC
>LFTH01000007.1:1573-2014 GCA_001513365.1 Clostridiales bacterium DTU033
TATCCGAGTTAAAATAATTTTTTGCCGGGATTGATAGGTATGAAACTTCAGTTAAAACTCGCGGGTGTCGACTGCGGCGCCTGCGCTTTAAAAATCGAAAAAGAAATAAAGAAAATCGACGGGGTCGCCGACGTATCGCTGGATTTTGCATGCGAAACTCTGGCGTTGGAAGTCCTGCCGGAGCGCAGGGACGAGATAATGGAGCGGGCGACTGAAATAGTGCAAAGGTTTAAGCCTTCCGCGGTCGTGTCAAATAGTCCGCGGCCGGCGAAGGTGCAGAAAGCCGATATTCGGACGGTGGTTGACCGGGCACTCCTTGCCGCGGGCGGGGCGTTTTTTGCCGCGGGGCTGATACTCAGGCTTGCCGCGGCGTACGAGTTTGCGCTGTTTTTTGCCGCTTACCTGATGATTGGGCACAGCGTGCTTTTTAAAGCGGTGCGG
>LFTH01000105.1 GCA_001513365.1 Clostridiales bacterium DTU033
GGATTTTACGATGTCAGATAAAGTTGCAAAATTGATTGAGGATGTAAAGGCACTTACCGTTCTTGAGCTTTCCGAGCTTGTCAAGGCGCTCGAAGAGGAATTCGGCGTTTCGGCGGCAGCTCCGGTCGCCGTGGCCGCAGCTCCTGCCGCGGAGGAAAAGACCGAGTTTGACGCGGTCCTCGCCGAAATCGGCGCCAACAAGATTGCGGTCATCAAGGTTGTCCGCGAGATTACCGGTTTGGGACTGAAGGAAGCCAAGGAATTGGTAGACAACGCTCCGAAGCCGGTCAAGGAAGGCGTCTCAAAAGACGAAGCCGAGGAAATCAAGAAGAAGCTGGAAGAAGCCGGCGCCAAGGTAGAATTGAAGTAAACGATTAAAAAAACCCGCACAGCGCGATTTTGCTGTGCGTGTTTTTTATGCCGCCGGCTTTGGATTTTGTGTTTAATCTACCCGCTTTTTGTGTATGAGCGGACTAAAAACCCCGCGGAGGAAAAACCCGCCGGGTTTGTGCATTGTCCATATATTAACAGTAAAAGCTTTGGCGAATTTTCGTGATGAATTCCGGCATAAAATACAACATTTTTATCTTATTTGTGGTACAATTTAATTGTAATCATGGCGAAAAGGGGTAGTTTGGATTGTCTAACAAAAAAGCCGGCGAAATAATTTTTTATCAGGAAAAAGCAGTCGCGCCTCTTAAACTGATTGCAATGCAAAGCTGCAGGGAGCTGGGCGAAAAAATCAACAGACATCTGGTCGGATGGGCGGCGAACAGCGACAGACCGGTCGATACCTTTCTTGTGGAAGCGGAATGCCCGCGCTTTGCGTCGGGCGACGCGAAAGGGATTATCCGTTCCAGTATCCGCGGGGACGATTTGTATATCATGGTGGACGTGGGCAATTACAGTTGCACCTACAAGATGTTCGGGCGGGAGAACGCGATGTCTCCTGACGACCACTTTCAGGATTTGAAGAGAATTATTCAGGCTGCCGGCGGCAAGGCGCACCGCATCAACGTAATCATGCCGATGCTGTACGGCGGCAGGCAGCACCGCCGCAGCTACAGGGAATCCCTGGACTGCGCGGTCGCGCTGCAGGAGCTTTGGAATATGGGCGTGTCCAACTTCGTTACGTTTGACGCGCACGATTCGCGGGTCCAAAACGCCGTGCCCCTTATGGGGTTTGACAACGTGATACCTTATTATCAGGTTCTCAAAGCGCTGTTCAACAACAAGCCGGACATAAAGCCCGACTGCGACCATCTGATGGTCGTCAGCCCGGACGAGGGCGCGATGAGCAGGAATATGTTCTACGCGTCGGTGCTGGGAGTGGACCTCGGCATGTTCTACAAACGGCGGGATTATTCGGTGATAATCAACGGCAGGAACCCGATTGTTGCGCACGAGTACCTCGGCAACCCGGTCGAGGGGAAGGACGTGTTTATCGCGGACGACATCATTTCTTCGGGAGAATCAATGCTCGACATAGCTTATGAGCTTAAAAAGCGGAAAGCCCGCAATATTTACGCATACGCAACATACGCAATCTTCACCGCGGGACTGGAGAGCTTTGACAAGGCATACGAGGAAGGGGTTATCTCCGGGGTGTTCGGCACCAACCTCACCTACCGCTCCGAGGCGCTGAAAAACCGCGAATGGTTTTATGAGGTCGACGTTTCGAAATATATCGCGTATTTTATCGCGGCGCTTAACCACGACGTGTCGGTCAGCACTATTATCGACCCGCGCCAAAAGATTGAAAACCTGTTAAAGCGGTTCGGATAAGACGCGGGGTTTTTGCCTGAGGGGCTCAGGGGCGGGCGCGGGCTCGCCCCGATTATTACACCAAAGAGTAGGGCGCTGGTTTGTATGAGGAATGACTGCGACGTACTGATAGCCGGTACCGGGGTCGCCGGCCTTTATGCCGCGCTGAATTTTGAGCCAAAGACCCGCGTGCTGGTATTGTCCAAAAGGGACGTGGGTATTAGCAACAGCATGCTCGCACAGGGCGGGGTGGCCGCGGTGGTGGACAAAACCAATGACGACTACCGGCTGCATATCGCCGATACCCTGATTGCGGGCGGGTATAAAAACGATTTGCGCAGCCTCGAGATACTGGTCAACGAAGGGCCGGAGGACGTGTTGCGGCTGATTAAGGAAATGGGCGTGGAATTCGACCGCGACGAAACAAGGAATATTTCGATGACACTGGAGGGCGGACATTCACGCCGGCGGATACTCCACCACAAGGATTCCACCGGCCGCGAAATCACCGAAAAGCTGCTGGCGGCCGCAAAAAGCAGGCCGAATATTAAGATTATTGAATACGCCCAACTGGCTTCCCTGACCCGTTCGGGCGGCGGGTTTTGGGCGGGGGTGCTGGTTGACGGGGTTCACCGGTATATCTCCTGCTCGTACTGTATCCTGTGCACCGGCGGGATTGGGCGGGCTTACGCCTACACCACCAATTCGGCGGCTGCGACCGGGGACGGGATTACCCTTGCCTACGAGATGGGCGCGAGGATTAAAAACATCAGCCTGATACAGTTCCACCCGACCGCTTTTGCCGCCGCAAAGGACAGGGAGCGTTTTTTGATTTCCGAAGCGGTGCGCGGGGAGGGCGCGCTGCTGCTCAACTGCCGCGGCGAGCGGTTTATGCAAAACTACGATAAGAGAGGGGAGCTTGCCCCGCGCGATGTGGTCTCGCGCAGTATTATGCTTGAGGCGGCGCGCACCGGCAGCGACAAATTTTATCTGGACATCACCGCGAGGGGGGCGGACTTTATCCGCAACCGGTTCCCGACCATTTACCGGCGCTGTCTTGAGGAAGGGGTGGACATCACCCGCGAATATATTCCGGTATTCCCCTGTCAGCACTACCTGATGGGCGGGATTGACGTGAACATTTACGGCGACACCACGGTGGACAGGCTGTACGCCGCGGGCGAATGCTCCCATACCGGGGTCCACGGCGTAAACCGGCTTGCCAGCAATTCCCTGTTAGAGGCGCTGGTTTTCGCCCGACGCTGTACCTATGATATCAGCAGGAGGCTAAGGCACGAGGAGAGCGGGGTTGACGGCCCGCCGCCGGCTCCGCCGTTGGGGAAAAACCCGCTGCCCAAAGGGTACCGCACCACAATCCGCGGGATAATGCAGAAGGCGTGGTTTGTAATCCCCGACTATGACGCGGCAAGGGAAGGGCTTGTAAGAGCTTCGGAAATACTGGAGGATTTGAAAAACGGGGATTATATCCTGACTCCGGATTACATTGAGGCAAAAAGCCTTGCGACCATCTGCACATTAATCCTGAAAGAAGTGCTGGAGAAAAAGGACAAAGGGGAAGAATATTATTAACCTTTAGTATAACATTTGCAAAATATACCTTTTGTAAAAGGGGTTGGATATATGGGACTGCCGGGGTTTTATATTGATGAAATCATAAAGACCGCGCTGAAAGAGGATATTAACTATATTGACACCACCACCGATTTGATGATATCTGAAGGGCACACAAGCTCTGCCGACATTTTCGCGAAGGCGGAGGGGGTGCTCTGCGGTATTGAGGTTGCAGTCAGGGTGTTTACCCTGCTGGACGGCGGTATCAGATATTCGATATTCAAAAAGGACGGCGACCGGATAAAGCCGGGGGATAAGATTGCGGTAATCGAGGGCCCGACCCGCGCGCTGCTGAAAGGCGAGAGGACGGCGCTGAATCTGCTGCAGCACATGTCCGGGATAGCCACTCAGACCGACAGGTGCGTACAGATTGTAAAGGGCACCAAAGCCGCGATTACGGATACCCGCAAGACAATGCCGGGGCTCAGGGCTTTGCAGAAATACGCGGTCGCAATCGGCGGGGGGAAGAACCACCGGTTCAATCTGTCGGACGGCGCAATGCTCAAGNNCGCCGCCGGCGGGATTACCGCCGCTGTCCGGGCGGTGCGCGAAAGGCTTGGCCATATGGTGCGGCTTGAGGTGGAGACAAGAAATTTAAATGAAGTTAAGGAAGCCATTAAGGCCGGCGCTGACGTCATTATGCTGGACAACATGACCTGCGAGCAGATGAGGGAGGCTGTAAAGCTTGCCGCGGGCAGGGTTTTGCTGGAGGCGAGCGGCGGGATAACTGGGGAAAACCTGCGCGCCGTCGCCGAAACGGGAGTGGATATAATTTCAATCGGCGCGCTGACCCATTCGGTAAAGGCGTTGGATATTTCGATGAAGATAGACGCAAGATAATTGACATCAGGTGATGAAAAACAGGGGCCGGGAGTTGGAGGAGCGCAACCTCTGACCCCCGGCCTTTTGCGGTTAAGATGGGCGGTTAATTATTGTGTGGCCGAAGCTGTTTA
>LFTH01000086.1 GCA_001513365.1 Clostridiales bacterium DTU033
CCGCAGCCGCGGGCTGATTAAACAGTATTGAGCTTGCCGCAGACCATGTTCCTGAACTGGCCCGGCGCCATCCCTACCCTTGAACGGAACACCCTCGACAAATAGGACGCATGCCCAAAGCCGCATTCCTCCGCGATTTCCTCAATCGTCTTGCCGGTGAACATCAATGCGTTTGAGACAAGGTAAAGGCGCAGTTCGAGGATGTACTGCCCGATGGTTGTGCCGGTGTATTTCCTGAACGTCTGCAAAAGGCTGGTGTGGTTGGTGTGCAGTACCTGACAGAGCAGGCGGACTGTTATCTCCCTGCTGCAGTTGTCGTGTATGTATTCCAGAGTGCTCCGGGCGAGCTCGGAGCACGGGCTGTCGAAATGAAACGGATGCACGTCAAAGCAGAGCCTGAAAAGCTGTTTTAAGCGGTCGGCCGCCCGGTTTTTCCACATATTCCCCCTGCGGTTTGACCGTTCGACGGCGACCGACATAAAAAGCTCTTTTACGCGGGTGCGGTAAAGCGGGTTGATGGAGAGGATTTTTATCTCTCCCGGCTTTAAAAACGGCGGCAGGCTGGGGGCGCCGGCAGAGAAATTCTTGGCCGTGCCGGACACGGTCAGCGATTTTGAACGGATAAGACCGGGGTCAAAAGTGATTGACATAGCCGACAGTTTGTGGCTATATACCATATCGGGCGCGGTGTTCGGGCTGCGCAGCACCGCCGTCCCCGACTGGACGAAGAAGTCTTTGCCGCAACAGCTTAAAACCGCACATCCGCCCTCGATGTAAGCAATCTGGCAGAGGTCGCTCTGAAGTTTTGAAAAATCCTCGGAAAAGCTGATAAATAAACCAGAATTATCTGCCTGATGGATGAAGTGATTTCCCGCCATTAAATTCACATCCTTCCAGAGATAATTCGCGCGGCCGCCGCTTTCCGGGTTAGCAGCTGAACAGTGAAAAATTCCCAAGCCTTTCCGGTTAAAATAATCCCCGTTCGAACCAACCCTCCCGAAAACGAGTATAAACCAGAATAACCCTACTATTAGTATATAGCCAAAATTTGTATTTTTCAAGCATTATTTCCAACCGCAAAAAAACAGTTGCATTTTTTATGATAATCTAGTAGGATAATAACATATCGCTTTAAACCGTAAAAGTTTAAAGCGCAAAAGCGCGGAGCGAAAAGGGGTACTGTGATGTCTAAGGATTTGATAATTCTGACCACTATCGGGATATACATGGCGATAATGCTTGTCATCGGGATTATGAATTCCCGCAACTCAAAAAGCATTTCGAGTTTCACTGTCGGCGGGCGGAACGCCGGCGCGTGGGTGTCCGCGTTTTCCTACGGCACCGCGTATTTTTCGGCGGTGATGTTTATCGGGTATGCGGGCGCGACCGGCTGGAATTACGGATTATGGGGCGTTTTAATCGGGATAGGGAACGCGGTGTTCGGCGCGCTGTTCGCGTGGCTTGTGCTCGCCCGTCGTACCCGTATGATTACCCGCCAGCTTAACATAAAATCCATGCCCCAGTTTTTTGAAAAGAGATTTAAAAGTCAGGGAATGAAACGGTTTGCGGTAGCGGTTATTTTCGTGTTCCTGCTCCCTTACTCGGCGTCGGTCTATAAGGGGCTGACGAGCGTCTGCTCGGTTCTTCTTGGAATTGACGAGCGGCTTTCGATGATTGCAATCGCGGTCGCCGCGGCTTTGATTGTGGTGCTCGGCGGCTATGTCGCGGCCCTCAAGGCGGATTTTGTTCAGGGTTTCGTGATGGTTGTCGGGGTAATCGCGCTGATAGCTGCGGTTGTGCGCAGCGAACAGGTCGGGGGATTGACGGTCGGTCTTGGCGCGATGGCTCAAAAGACTTCCGAGCTTGGGCTTGGCGCAACTCATTTTACAGCCCTTACGGCGACTGTCATAATGACTTCCTTCGGCACGTGGGGACTGCCGCAGATGATACATAAGTACTACGCAATCCGGGATGACCAGGAAGTAAAGCGCGGAACGGTTATTTCTACGGTGTTTTCGTTGATTATCGCCGGCGGCGGCTATTTCATCGGCTCGCTGTCGCGGCTGTTTTTCAATGAGCTCCCCGCGCAGGGCAGGGATTATCTGGTGCCCAGAATGCTGGAGAGCGCGGGGGTTCCGAACATACTGCTCGGTCTGGTGCTGGTTTTACTGATTTCCGCGTCGGTTTCGACTTTGACCGCGCTGACCATCACCGCCTCATCCACCCTTACGATGGATTTTATTCAGGCGCGGCTGTTCCCGAAGATGAGCCCGGAAAAATCCGCGCTGATAACCAAGGTGATTTGCGGCGTTTTTATCGCACTCTCTTACGTGGTCGCGAACAGCCAGACCCCAATCCTTGACATGATGTCCTATTCATGGGGGATTATATCCGGCAGCTTCCTTGCGCCGTACATGCTTTCGCTTTACTGGAAGGGCTTAAACCGCGCCGGGGCGTGGGCCGGAATGGTCGGCGGGTTTCTTACCGCGGCGCCGCCGGTGGTGTGCAAGCTGTTTTTCCAAAACGCCGAAATCCCCGGACTTGACAAGGTAGCAAATCTCGGCCCCCATTTCGCGTGCGCGGCGATGGTTATATCAATAATCCTGACGGTGACTGTCAGCGCCGTCTTTTTGGCGGCCAGACTGCCGGGTTCGGACACAAACCCTGAGTTTTATACTGAAGACGCGGCGCTTGAGGAAACGGCAGGCGCCTAGTCGGACTCTAAAAAGATTCTTGGGCGCGGCCTGCCGCGTCCGGGAATCTTTTTTGCCGGTCGCGGGGCGTTTTAATTATAAAGGTAAGACGTTTTCTAAAAAACCTGACGCACTTGACACCGGCCGCGGGTATTAATCCCTTTACAACCGGGACAAAAGCGAGTAAAATGGATAAGAAAATCCGGTTTAAAGCGCAAAAGCGCGAACCTGAGATAAAATAATTCCAGTTTGGAAAGGTCGTAATATCGAAATGATTATAAAAAACCGTATCTGGAACCGCGAGATGGAATGTATGCCGCGGCGCAGGCTTGAGGAATTGCAGCTTGAGCGGCTGCGGGCGCTGGTGGATTACTGTTACCGCAACGTCGAGTTCTACCACAGGCGGCTTTCCGAGGCAGGGGTTACCGCCGATAAAATCAAGACCCTGTCCGATGTACAGTACATACCATATACCACAAAGGACGACCTTAGAGATAACTACCCGTTCGGGATGTTCAGCGTACCGATTAAGGACATCGTGCGTATTCACGCGTCGTCGGGCACGACCGGCAACCCGACCGTCGTGGGCTACACCCGCGAGGACATGGAGAACTGGAGCGAACAGGTGGCGCGGATTGTGGTGGCCGCGGGCGCGAGCGAGAACTCGATTGTCCAGATTTGCTTTGGATACGGGATGTTTACCGGCGCGCTCGGACTGCACTACGGGCTTGAGAAAATCGGCGCGGCGGTTGTGCCGACGTCGTCGGGCAATACCCAAAAACAGCTTAAGTTCATGCGTGATTTCGGCACCAACACCATTGTGGCCACCCCGTCGTACTGCATGTACCTTGCCGAGACCGCAAGGGAAATGTCCGGCGAATACCCGATGGATATGTATAAATTAAAGCTCGGCCTGCTCGGCAGCGAGGGGTGCACCCCCGAAATGCGGGAGCAGATTGAGCAGCGCTGGGGCAACGGGTTTTTTGTTACCGACAATTACGGCATGTCGGAGCTCAACGGCCCCGGCCTGTCGGGCGAATGCGTCGAAAGGTGCGGTATGCATATAAACGAGGACCATTTCCTGTGCGAAGTGATTGACCCCGACACCCTTGAGGTTACAGACCGCGGCGAGACCGGCGAGCTTGTGGTAACCGCGCTTACCAAACGGGGTATCCCGATGCTTCGGTACCGCACAAAGGACATCACCAAACTTGATTACGAGCCTTGCCGGTGCGGGCGCACCACCGCGCGGATGCACAAGATTATCGGGCGCAGCGACGACATGCTGATTATCCGCGGGGTCAACGTATTCCCGTCGCAGGTGGAAAGCGCGCTAATCGGGATTAATGAAATCAGCCCGCACTACCAGCTTGTTGTGCGCCGCAAAAACTACATAGATACTCTGGAGGTGCGCGTCGAGCTGATTGACGGCTCGCTGCTGGAGCGGTACGCCGAGCTTGAGGCTTTGCAGCGGCGGATTCACGACCGGATTAAGACAATTCTGGGGATAGAGATTGAGGTCAGCCTTGTGGAGCCGAAGTCAATCGAACGGTTTACCGGAAAGGCGCAGCGGGTTGTGGACCTCAGAAAGTGAAAAAATTTCCATCTGTTATATATATCGGCAATATGATAGAATGAATAAAGCAATAAGACACAGAAAGAAGGTCCATTGATGAAGTCCCTGATGCTGGGCAACGAGGCTGTTGCCAGAGGGCTGTTTGAGGCGGGGGTTACGGTGGTCTCCTCCTACCCCGGCACACCAAGCACCGAGATTACCGAATACGCGGCAAAGTATGACGAAATATACTGCGAGTGGGCGCCGAACGAGAAGGTGGCTTTCGAGGTCGCGTTTGGCGCCGCGACCGGCGGGGCGCGCAGTTTCTGCGGGATGAAGCATGTCGGGCTGAATGTCGCCGCCGACCCGCTGTATACCGCCTCCTATATAGGAGTGAACGGCGGGATGGTGTGCGCGGTGGCCGACGACCCCGGTATGCACTCGTCACAGAACGAGCAGGATTCCCGCCATCACGCGATTGCCTCAAAAACCCCGATGCTGGAGCCGAGCGATTCGGCCGAGTGCCTCGAATACACCAGGCTGGCGTTTGAGCTGTCCGAAAAATTCGACGTCCCGTTTTTATTGAGGTTATCGACCAGGATTTCACACGGGCGCTCCCTTGTCGAGCTTTCGCCGCGCGCGGATTATGCCCTTAAGGAATACAAAAAAGACATCATGAAGAACGTGATGATGCCGGCGATGGCACGCGGCCGCCACGCGGTGGTTGAAAAACGCACCGAGGCGATAAGGCAGTGGGCCGAGACGTCCGGCATAAACAGGGTTGAGTACAATGATAAAAGTATCGGCATCATCTGCGCGGGCACTACATACCAGTACGCGCGGGAGGCGCTGGGCGAGCGGGCAAGCTATTTCAAACTGGGAATGGTAAACCCGCTGCCCGTCGATTCGCTGAAGGAATTTGCCCGCAGCGTTGACAAGGTATACGTGGTCGAGGAGCTTGACGACATCATCGAGACCCACTGTAGAAAGCATGGGATAAAGGTAATCGGAAAGGAAATATTCTCGTTGTGCGGGGAGTTTTCGCAGTCTGTCGTCAGGGAAGCAATCCTCGGCGAAAGGCTGCCGGAAGTGGAATTCGGCAGGACAATCCCGCCCCGCCCGCCGGTGCTCTGCACCGGCTGCCCCCACCGCGGGCTGTTTGTCGCCCTGCGGGGCTTAAAGCTGTACGTCAGCGGGGATATCGGCTGCTACACACTCGGCGCGCAGGAGCCGCTTTCGATGATGGATACCTGCGTGTGCATGGGCGCGTCGGTGAGCGGGCTGCACGGGTTTAACACCGCGCGCGGCAGGGAGCAGGCAAAAAAATCGGTGGCGGTTATCGGGGATTCGACCTTTATCCATTCGGGGATAACAGGGCTTATCAATATCGCCTATAACAAGGGCATTTCAACGGTGATTGTGCTGGACAACTCGATTACCGGAATGACCGGCCACCAGAACAACCCCGCCAACGGGCTTACCATCAAGGGGGACCCGACCGCGGCGGTTGACCTTGAGGCGCTTGCGCGCGCCGTCGGGATTAACCGGGTCGCGGTGGTTGACCCGTTTGATTTGGAGGCTACCCGCAAGGCGGTGGAAACCGAGCTTGCGTCCGAGGAGCCGTCCCTGATTATCGCCCGCCGCCCGTGCGCTTTGCTGAAGACGGTCAGGCACAAGCCCGCGATGGTCGTGGACACCGAAAAATGCACCGGCTGCAAAAGCTGCCTTAAGGCGGGCTGCCCCGCGATTTCGGTGAGCGGGGAAGCGAACAGGGGCAGGGGCTCTGCGTCGATTGATAAAAACCTTTGCGTCGGGTGCGAAATCTGCGCCAGGCTCTGTCCGTTCGGCGCAATCGGTTTTGAGGAGGATGAATGATTATGCCTGTGAAAAACATCATCATTGCCGGAGTCGGCGGACAGGGCACCCTGCTTGCCTCAAAGATGATGGGCAGCGCGTTTATCGAAAAGAGTTATGACGTCAAAGTCAGCGAGGTGCACGGCATGTCCCAGCGCGGCGGGTCGGTCGTAACCTATGTGCGGTACGGCGACAAGGTATACTCCCCGCTGATTGACAGGGGCGAGGCCGATATGATAATCGCTTTCGAGCAGCTTGAGGCCGCGCGCTGGCTGCCCTATCTCAAACCCGGCGGGGTTTTGATTGCAAGCACCCAGAAAATTGACCCGATGCCCGTGATTATGGGGAAAACCGATTACCCCGAAAACATACTTGAAGAAATCAGGGCAAAGGGCGTCAAAGTCATCGCCGTGGACGCGCTGAAACTGGCCGAGCAGGCCGGTTCGGCGAAATCAACCAACGTGGTGCTGCTCGGCGTGGCGGCGCATTTCCTCGGTTTTGACAAGGAGATGTGGGAACAGGTGGTCCGCAGCAGCGTGCCGCCTAAAACGGTGAATATAAACGAAAAGGCTTTTGAGCTGGGTTACGCTGCCATGAACAATCAGCAAGGGAAGTGAGACTATGCCGTATTATCAGAAAGAAATTGAATGCGCGTCCCGCAACTACCTTCACGCAATCCAGTCCGCGCAGCTGATAAAGATGGTGGATATCGCGTATAACCGGGTCCCGTTTTACAAGAAAAAGCTGGACGAGGCGGGGATTTCGCCCGCGGATATCCGCTCGATTGACGATATTCCTAAACTGCCGTTTACGGTCAAGGACGACCTCAGGGACAACTACCCCTACGGGCTTTTCGCGGTAGAGCCCGGCGAAGTGGTGCGTATCCACGCGTCCTCCGGCACTACCGGAAAGCAGACGGTGGTCGGCTATACCGCGAACGATATCGATATCTGGTCGCAGTGCACCGCAAGGTCAATAGTCGCCGCCGGCGGGACAAAGGACGATTTTATACATATTTCATACGGATACGGGCTGTTTACCGGCGGGCTCGGTCTGCACTACGGCGCCGAAAAGCTCGGAGCCACCGCTATTCCGGTATCTTCGGGAAACACCAAGCGGCAGGTGCAGATTTTGCAGGATTTCGGCTCGGACATTCTGTGTTGCACCCCTTCTTACGCGATGTATATCGGGGAAACCATCCGGGACATGGGGATTGACCCCAAAACCCTGAAGGTGCGCGCCGGGATATTCGGTGCCGAGCCGTGGACCGACAACATGCGTAAAGAGATTGAAAGGCTGCTGGACATCAAGGCGTATGACATATACGGGCTTTCGGAAATCACCGGCCCGGGCGTTTCGTACGAATGCGAGTGCCAGAACGGTCTGCATATCTGCGAGGATTATTTCTACCCTGAAGTAATAGACCCGAATACCGGCCGGTCGCTGCCCGACGGGGAATACGGCGAGCTGGTGTTCACCTGTATAGGGAAGGAGGCACTGCCACTAATCAGGTACCGCACCCGCGACATCTGCGCGCTTATCAGGGAGGAGTGCCGCTGCGGCCGCACCCTGGTGAGAATGACCAAACCGCACGGCCGCACCGACGACATGCTGATTATCCGCGGGGTAAACGTCTTCCCCTCGCAGGTCGAGCATGTGCTGCTTGAGCTGGGCATGGACCCCAACTATCTGATTCTGATTGACAGGGTCAATAACCTCGATATTATGGAAGTTCAGGTTGAGATGAACGCCGAGCTGTTCTCGGATACGGTCAGGGATATCGAGACCACCGAAAAACGGATTGAGAACGCGCTTTACAGCGCTCTCGGGGTCAGCGCCCGCGTCCGGCTGGTCGAGCCCGGCACCCTGCCGCGCTCGGAAGGCAAGGCAAAACGGGTAATTGACAAGCGCGATAAGCTATATTAAGTTAGATTTTAGACATTAGATAATATAAAACCGGATTTCTGCCTTTTAAATATGCCGCGGCTTTAAAAAGCTGCGGCATATTTGTTCTGGCGCCGCCATAAGAATAGATGAGGAGGGGGCGCGGGAATGTGGTTTGATACGGGTCTGGTGATTTTGTACCTTGCCGTGTTGATAGGGATTGGGG
>LFTH01000137.1 GCA_001513365.1 Clostridiales bacterium DTU033
AGCCTGCATATATATCGGCGTCAGGCTGATTAAGGGAGGCGGCAGCTGTCAAAAAACGCCCGCCTCGTCAAAGCACTCCGATACGGGAGGGGAAGAATAATGGACGCCAATTATCAAGGTAATCTATCTGAAAAACCCGCGCCGGCCATTCGACGGGTCGGCACCTTTACTCTGGGGATATCCTTTATCCTGCTGGGTGTTATAATTTCCGCCGCCCTGTATTTCGGCGAGGTGTGGTGGAAACTGCTACTATTCTCTCCCCTCGTACTCATCTGTCTCGGCGCGGAAATACTGTATTACTCTTTCAGATACAAAGACGTAAAATACAAATACGACGGGCTTTCGGTCTTTTTTATACTGTTTATCACCCTGGGCGTAATGATTTGCTCCGGTGTCTCTAAAGCTGCGACAAGCGCCGCCTCCTACTCGAAGATGATTGAGGATGCCCGCATTTCTGCAATTAAAACAGCACAGAAAGCGGTCGCGGACAACAACTGTGCCGCAAATGTCAACGGAAACCTTTCGACGTCAGCCAGCCAGATTATCGCCGCTATGCTGAACAACGACAGGGATTTCAAATGCCCTGTTACAGTCGGAATTGAGTTCATCACCGTAAACGGCACCAAAACCCCGGACAAGGAGCAGATTTGCAAAACCTTTGCTAGTGTCGCGTCCGCCTGCGACCACCCGAATTTGAGTTCTCTGTCGCTTTGTTTCATTGTGGACGGCACGGGATACCACGCGGTATTAAGCGGCAGCGAAATAGCCAACGCCAATCCGCAGGATATAAAAAACCGTATTCATTCCTACAAAAATATATAACACAGCTTAATGGCAGTGCCTTATGCACCGCCATTAAGCTGGTTTTGCCTGTATTCGCGCCTCTTGTCCGGCTCAAAAACGTACCGGCGGATATTATAATCCGCCGGCACGTTTGCAAAATTCGAAAATACAGCGCCGGAGCCGATTTTTATATCGGTCGCCGTATTATCTTGCGCTGAACGCTCATACATTCAGCAGTTTTTTAACTTCTGCGGTCAGCCATTCCGCCATCTGCCCGGCTTTTTCCAAATCCGCCCCGGTCGAGGTGATATATACCTTAATCTTGGGCTCGGTACCCGACGGGCGGACAATAAAGCCCGCGTCCCCTTCAAGCCGGAAAGACAGCACATCGGATTTCGGCAGGTTAATCTCCTTAATCTCGCCGGTTTGCAAATCAATCTCCTTTGATTCAAGATAATCAAGGTACCGCAGAACCTTCAGTCCGGCAACTTCTTTCGGGCGGCTGTCCCTCAGCCCCGCCATAATCTGTTTCATGGTTTCCATGCCCTGCGCGCCCTCAAACGCCGCGTTAATCAGTGTGTGCCTGTAAAACCCGTGCTCCCTGTAAAGCCCGTCCAAAACGGCAAAAAGGGTTTTGCCCTGTGATTTATAGTATGCCGTCATCTCACACACCAGCATTGAGGCGACCACACCGTCCTTATCCCGCACATGGTCGCCGGCGAGATAGCCGTAACTCTCCTCGAACGCGAAAACAAAGTCGGAAGCCCTGCCCTGCTTTTCAAGCAGGGTAATCTGCTCCCCGATGTATTTAAAGCCGGTCAGCACGTCCCTGACCTCACAGCCATATTTTTCGGCAATCCGGTTTGCAAGCTCGGAGGTTACAATCGTCTTTATCACAACCGGGTTTTTTGGCAGGGTGTTGGCTTTTTTTCTGCACGACAGTATATAATCAAGCAAAAGGCAGCCCACTTCGTTGCCGGTCAGCAGCCGGTAATCCCAGCCGACGGCGGCGGCCGCCACCCCCAGACGGTCGCAGTCGGGGTCGGTCGCAAGCAGGATGTCCGGCTTTTTTTCTTTTGCCAGTCTCATCGCGCACTCAAAAGCCTCGCGGGTTTCGGGGTTCGGGTAGGGCGCGGTCGGGAAATTCCCGTCGGGCAGCTCCTGCTCCGGCACCACAGACACTTCCTCAACCCCAATCCGCCGCAGGATTTCGCGCACCGGCTTGTTCCCTGTTCCGTTCAAAGGAGTGTAGACAACCTTAATCGGGGATTTTTTGAGTATCCCGGGGTTTACCTGCTGTTTTTCCACATTTGATAAAAACTCATAGACAAGGCTGTCCGAAATCTTGAGAATAAGACCGGATTTTACCGCGGCATCATAATCCATGACCTTGACGCCACCGAATATGTCCACCTTCCTGATATATCCGGTTACCTCGGAGGCGTCGTTGTCGGTCATCTGGCAGCCGTCCGGCCCGTAGCACTTGTAGCCGTTGTATTCGGACGGGTTGTGGCTTGCGGTAATCATTATCCCTGCCTGACAATCAAGCCTTCTGACGGCGAAGGAGAGCACCGGGGTCGGGTTGATTTCGGTAAATATATGGGCTTTAATCCCGTTTGCGGCCAAAACCCTCGCCGCTTCCGCCGCGAACAAATCGGATTTTATCCGGGAATCGTAGGATATCGCGACCGCCGCGCTGTCATAGCGGTCTTTCAGATAATCGGCAAGCCCCTGGGTGGCCCTCCGCACGGTATAGATGTTCATGCGGTTCTCGCCCGCGCCGATAATGCCGCGCAGCCCGCCGGTGCCGAATTCCAGCTCGCGGTAAAACCTCTCGTAGATTTCGGCCCGGCTGTACCGAATGCTTTCCAATTCTGATATCAAGTCCGGGTCTTCTTTCGCATTCTCAACCCACAGGTTATACTTTTCCGCAATTGCCGACATATCCATCATCTGGCCAAAACCGCCTTTCAACTCCAATTTGAAGATTGCGCCAAAAAGACATGCTCCGGCACAACAACGGTATTATATCATTTTTAATTTGTCGAATGCAATACCGCTAATACATTCGTATTCCGCAGCGCAAAAAACTCATAAGCCTATTATTGCCGGCGGCCTGTCAAAACAAATCCCTGAATTTCTCATGCAGGATGATTTTCCTGCCTGAAAAGTCCAATATACCTTCCTTTCTCATGTTTGAAAGCTCGCGGCTCATCGCGCTGCGGTCCACGCACAGGTAATCCGCAAGCTCGGTGCGGCTGAACGGGATTTCAAACTCAATGGTTTTAGGCAAATCCCGCGGGAAGTCGTTTTGGGTCATCGCCTGCTCGGCGCAGTCGAAGAAATAGGCCGCAAGCCGGCCGCGTATTGTCTTATATGTCAGATAGGACATTTTTTTGTTTAAAGCCGCGCTGTTGCCGGCCAGTACTTTCATCAGGTTGAATATCATCCTCTGATGAAAAACGCAGGAATTGCTGCAGGTCTGCACCACCCGCTTCAAATCCATCATCAGCGCTTCACAGTTTGTAAAGGCTATCACCGAAATTGGTATGGTATCCGCGCCCATGCAGGCGTAGGTTTCGGCAAAAATATCTCCGGGACCGAGGTGGCCGATAAGCATCGCGTCTCCGAAAATGCTTTCCTTCACAACCTGCGCCCTGCCGCTAATCAATATGCTGACCTCAGGGACGGACTGCCCCGCCAGAAAAATAAAATCCCCTTTTTTGTAACTCCGCTTGACGCTCCCAAGGCAGTTGAGGATTTTGCCGATATCCTCCTTTTCAACCCCGTCGAACAGCGGGTTGTTTGTCAGTATCTCGTCAATAACCAAAACCGCCAACCTCCCCAAAAATGCTAAAATAATTTTACCATAAAACCTTATCTGTTGCAATTGCAACAGATAAGGGCGGATTATTATATTATCATGCTGATGAGGATAGAGAACAGGAGGAATAACTATGGTACGCCAGATAATAAAAATAGATGCCGACAAGTGCAACGGCTGCGGGCTGTGTGTAACCGCATGTCATGAAGGCGCTATCGAAATCGTAGACGGAAAGGCAAAGCTGGTTCGGGACGACTACTGCGACGGGCTTGGCAACTGCCTGCCCGTATGCCCCACCGGAGCCATCTCGTTTGAAATCAGGGAAGCTCTGCCGTTTGACGAGGAAGCGGTAACAAAGCGGATTGAGGCCGAAAACAGCGCCGAGCACCCCTTTTTCGGCGGGTGTCCCGGCTCCCGCTCAATCTCAATCAACCGGCAGGAGAGTGCGCCGGCGGCGCCGACTGCGGCGCAAAGCCAGCTCAGGCAGTGGCCGGTGCAGATAAAGCTGGTGCCTGTCAACGCGCCCTATTTTGAGAACGCGAACCTGCTGGTCGCGGCCGACTGCACGGCCTATGCCTTTGCCGACTTTCACAACCGCTTTATCAAAAACCGCATTACCCTGATAGGCTGCCCCAAGCTGGACAGCGGCGATTACACCGAAAAGCTGACCGCGATACTAAAAAACAACAACATCAAAAGCGTTACCGTGGCGCGGATGGAGGTGCCGTGCTGCGGCGGGATTGAATACGCCGTCCGCGAGGCCCTTAAAAACTGCGGAAAGCTGATTCCGTGGCAGGTGCAGGTGATTTCCACCGACGGCGAACTGCTCGAAGATTAAAATAAGCCGCAAACCCCATTTATATACACAAAATGCCGGCAGGCGCCCTTTTTACGGGCTGTCCTGCCGGCATTTTTTAACCCAGCAAAGCGCTGACGATTTCATCCGGCTTGTCAAAAATATAATCTGCGCCTGCCATGCGCAGTTCATCCACGCTGCGAAAGCCCCACGCAACCCCGGCGCTTTTCATGCCGGCATTGATTGCGGTGAATATATCCACGCTGGAGTCTCCGATGAACAGGGATTCTGCGGGGCTGGCGCCCGCCCGGCGCAAAAGCCACAGTACCAAATCCGGGTCGGGCTTGGTTTTTCTGCCCTCTTTGTTCCCGTAAACTCCTTCAAATATCTTTGTGCCGAAAAAATTCCGGATTATCTTCTGCGCCTGTTCGTCCGGCTTGTTGGTTACAACAAACATCCTTACGCCGGCCGCGTGCAGTTTTTCCAACATCTCCGGTATCCAGCGGTAGGGCTTTGAGCTCCTTGTGCAGTTGCGGTCGTAATACCACAAAAAATCCTTGACAAATTTATTTATCACCGGCTGTTTTGTGCTTCTGGTCGCCCGCTCGGCAAGCTTGTATATCCCGTTTCCGACCAGTTTCGAATAATCGCTCGCCAATCTCGGCGGAAGCTCGTTCTCGGCAAGCGCAAAGTTTGCCGCCTCGGCTATGTCATCCAGAGTGTTTACCAGTGTTCCGTCGAGGTCGAAAACCACAACCTTGAATTTGGGCACGGCTGTCAGAATATCTTTACCGTAAATGATATTGACGCCTCCTCTCCGGGGGCCAGCAGGCGCATTCCCCGCTTTTTCTCAAAAACGTCGCTCTCGCTTTCAAGGGTGGCGGTGCCTGTCCACGGCTCAAGGCAGACAAACGGGCTGGCTTTAATCGGGGACCATATCGCAAAATAGTCCATGCCGCCAAAATCCATCCGCACGCCCCTGCCGCTTTTTTCGGAATACAGCCGGACGCTGCGAGATTTAAGGTTGTCAAACACCAGCGCGTCGTGTTCAAAAAGGCTGTGGCTGAGACGGATACTGTCGCTGTTGTCCAGTATCGGACGCCGCTCGCTGAGAATTATCCCTTTCTCCAAATCCACATAAGGGCAGCCGGCGGCTTCAGGTTTTTCAAATCTTACGACATAATCCTCAAACCTCTCCCCCTCGACCAGCGGGATATTGAAAGCCGGGTGGCCGCCTATGCAAAACGGCATCGCCTTTTCGCCCGCGTTTTGTACCGTGAAGGCTGTTGTTACCGAACTGTCCCCGATAATGTAGCTTACCCGCAGAATGAAATCATACGGGTAGGCGGCTTTTGTTTTGGGACTGGACTTGAGCAGGTAGGTCAGCCTGTCCTCCCCCGCGGCTTCAAGCTCCCATTCATGAGTTCTTGCAAACCCGTGCCGAGGAAGGGTTATCTCCCCCTCTGCCGATACCGCGCGCCCGTTTCTCAACGCCCCGACTATCGGGAACAGTACAGGCGCCCTGCCCGCCCAGTATTCGGGGTCTCCGCGCCACAGGTAATCTAANNATTTAACCATTCAGCCAGTATTCCTTTCATATCCAAAAATCGGTGCCCGCCTGTTTATCATACAACCAACCACGTCTAAAATCAAGGTTTTGAAAACTGCACATTTTTCAATATTTTGACAATTAAAATACTTTATCGCGCCGTTATGGCAAAAACGCTTATTAAACATAATATGGAGTGTAGAGGCTTGTACCTCCGATTTAAGGAAGATTTACCCATTTTTGAATAAATCCGTTTAAACCTTAATATTCCGGCAAAAATATAATCGGTAGCAATCACAAAACGCTGAAAACGGGAGTGAAAAAAGTGAATGTCCGCAGAGGAGATATCTATTACGCCGACTTAAGCCCGGTGGTAGGCTCGGAACAGGGAGGAGTCAGGCCGGTACTTATAGTACAAAACGATATCGGAAACCGTTACAGCCCCACCGTGATAGCGGCAGCAATCACCAGCCAGAAAGACAAGACAAGACTGCCCACTCATATAAGGCTGAACACCGAGGGCAGCGGCCTTGCGCGGGATTCGGTTGTTTTGCTGGAGCAGATACGCACAATCGACAAGCGCCGCCTTAAAGAGCGGATGGGGCGGCTGGACGACTACTCCATGC
>LFTH01000124.1 GCA_001513365.1 Clostridiales bacterium DTU033
GATTTGAAATTCCGGGGAAAACAGGCGACTGCATGCTTTTTTTGCAGAATAATTAAAATAATCCGGTTTTTTGCCGATATATAGCTATTGGGGATAGACTATGCAAAAACAGGAAAAAAGCAGCGCCTTTACAGCCGGAAAAGGAAAAACCTGCGATTGAGATAAGAATTTCGAGGAGTATGCAATGAGATTCGTTCCGACACCCTGTTTAAGTCCGGGTATGATTGTAGGGAAAGACCTATACGGGCAGAACAGCGAGCTTTTGCTGGCGGAAGGGAATGTCCTCAGCGAAGTTCAGATTATCAGGCTAAAAATCTTAAAGTTTCAGGGTATTTACATAAACGATGAAATCTCGAGGGATATCGAGGTCAGGGATATGATTGATTCCGAGATTAGAAACAGGTTGGTAAGGTCGCTAAAGGAAATTTTCGTAAAAACGGAGAACGGGGAATTTGCGCAGAATGATCTTGTTAATTTAAAGCGGATGGTTGACGATATAATAAGTGAGATATCAACGGACACCGACATCATATACAACATGATGGACTTAAAGTTTTTCGACGACTACACTTATTACCACTGCATTAATGTGTTCATTCTGTCGCTGATTGTCGGGCTTGCGCTGAAGCTTTGCAGGGACGAGCTGTTCAGCCTCGGCATGGCGGCAATACTGCACGACATAGGCAAGATTTTTGTGCCCAAAAAGATTATCAACAAAAAGGGCAGGCTGACCGACGATGAATTCGAGGTCATTAAGGCCCATACCGAAAACGGCTGCAGGTACCTTAAAGAAAAGTGGGAAGTATCAGACGAGTCGGCGCTGGCGGTTTTGACCCATCATGAAAAAAATAACGGCACCGGCTATCCGTACAGGCTTAAAGCGGACAAGATACCCCTGTATGGGAAGATAATCGCGGTATCTGACGTGTATGACGCCCTTATATCTGACAGGCCTTACAGGAAAGCGTTTTTGCCGTCCGAAGCGATGGAATATGTCTTGGGCTGTTCGGGCAGGTGTTTTGACCCTGAAATAGTCGAAACGTTTTTCAGGCGGGTAATGCCTTTCCCGGTGGGCACCACCGTTCAGCTTAGCAACGGGATGACCGGGGTGGTGATTGAAAATCATCCCGAAAACTGCTTAAGGCCGAAAGTCAGAATAATATCAGAAGACAAAGGCGGGACGGATTGCTATGATTTATTAAACGACAAAGACCTGTTAAATGTAACAATTGTCGATTCCTTTACTACATAAGCAATATGGGGGATTGTAAATGAAAAAAGTATTGATTGTGGACGACGCGGCCTTCATGCGGATGGTAATCAGGAAACTGTTGGAGGAAAACGGCTTTGAGGTTGTCGCTGAAGCCGAAAACGGGGAGGCCGCAGTTGAAAAATATATTGCCCATAAACCGGATATTGTTACAATGGACATCACTATGCCTCAGATGTCGGGTATCGAAGCCCTGAAAGCCATCCGCGAGTACGACGACAAGGCGAAGGTTGTCATCGTATCCGCAATGGGGCAGGAAGTCATGGTCAAGGAAGCCATCCTTTACGGGGCGAAATCGTTTATCGTCAAGCCGTATAAAGAAGAGCAGGTAATCGAGACTTTACGAAGGGTTGCGGAATCGGATTGAGAGCATTGTGTAATGATATGGAAGGAGGTCTTTCCTTGTCAAGTCAATACACAAATGATTCGTTCACCGATATTTTCATTTACGAGACATCGCAGAATATCCAGCTTCTGGAGCAGATTGCTCTGTCGTGCGAGACCGGCGGGTTTACCGAAGACAGCCTTAACGAAATCTTCAGGCTTGTCCATACCATCAAGGGTTCGGCCTCGATGATGCTTTACAGCAACATTTCAAACGTGTCCCACAAGCTGGAGGACCTTTTCTTTTTCCTGAGAGAGCGCCCCGATATCAAATATGACAACGAGGAGCTTTCTGAAATCGTGCTTTGCGTGATTGATTTTATAAAAACGGAGCTCGAAAAGGTAAAAGCGGGAAACAAGCCGGACGGGAATCCGGATAAAACAGCCGAAGACATCCACCTTTTTTTGTCAAGGCTCAAGGGGGAGAACGGGGGAAAAGGCTGCCAGAATAACCAGAACAAAACAAAACGCAAATTAAAATCATACAGGGCGGTCGTTTTTTTTGAAGACGGGTGTCAGATGGAGAATATCCGCGCGTTTGAGATTGTCCACAGGCTCGGCGGCATAGCCTCTGATATCGTCCACTACCCTCAATCGCTGGTTGAGGATGAAAAGTCGGCCGAAATCATTGCGGAAAACGGGTTTGAAATCGAGTTTAAGTCAGAGAACAGCCGCCGGCAAATCCGGACGCTTTTTGAAAAAACGCCGTTATTGAAGGAATACACTCTGGAGGAACTGCAACAGGAGCAAAACCCCGCGGGGGATTGCCGGCAGGCAGAACAAAAAGCGGATGCGGAATTAAAATCAAAGCAGGGCAGCATTATCAGTGTGAATATTGAAAAGCTGGACAAGCTGCTCAACCTTGCGGGCGAGCTGGTTACAGCCGAAGCCATGCTGATAAGCAGCGCTGAATTGTCGGGGCTTGAACTGCCAAATTTTAATAAAACCGCTCAGCATCTGGGTCGGATAATTGACGAGCTTCAGGATGTAATCATGTCCACAAGGCTGGTTCCCCTGACCGCGACATTCCAGATGATGAACAGGATTGTCCACGACATGAACAAAAAACTGAACAAGAAATCCCGGCTGGTTATAATCGGGCAGGATACCGAAGTGGACAAGAAAGTAATCGAACATATCTCCGACCCGCTGGTACACCTTATCAGGAATTCGGTTGACCACGGCATTGAGTCGCCCGAAACAAGGGTTAAAAAGGGAAAGCCGGAGGTAGGCACCATTACCCTTGAAGCAAAAAACGAGGGGAACTATGTGGTCATCAGCATAGCGGACGACGGCAGGGGCTTTAACAAACAAAGCATTTTGGAACAGGCGAAAAAGAAAAATCTGCTGTTCAAACCCGAAAAGGAAATGACCGACAGCGAAATCTATTCGCTTGTATTCCTGCCGGGCTTTTCCACAAAAAACAGGGTTTCGGAATACTCCGGCAGGGGTGTCGGGATGGATATTGTAATCAACAACATTCAGGCAATCGGCGGCTCAATCAGCCTTGAGAGCGAAGTGGACGTCGGTTCTACAATCTCCATCAAAATCCCGCTCACCCTTGCGATTATCAACGGTATGAACGTCAGGGTCGGAAGTTCAATCTATTCGATACCGATGAACAATATCAGAGAATCTTTCAGGCCGGACAAATCGGACATTATTAAAGATTTTGACGGCAACGAAATGGTTATTATCAGGGGAAACTGCTATCCGATATACCGGCTTCACGAAAGGTTCGGCGTCAAAACCGATATAACCGATTTTGAGGACGGTATATTTGTGATTGTGGAGCACGACAGCAACCCGATTTGCCTGTTTGTGGACGAACTGCTCGGCCAGCAGCCGGTTGTTGTCAAGGCGCTGCCGAATTACATATTAAAGCGCGGGAGAGCCGACTGTTTTTCTGGCTGTACCCTGCTCGGCGATGGCAGCATAAGCCTTATACTGAATGTCGGCAGTCTGGCGAGGTATAGAAAATCTTCATAATCCGTTTTAGTAAAAACAGGAGGATGCAGATATGAAACTGAACATGAAGCTCAAAAACTTTACACTGGGAGCGAAACTGGTTGCGGGTTCGGCCGCAATCCTGCTTTTGTCCACAAGCATTATAAGCATTCTGGTCTATTTGTCGGCGCGCGATTCTCTTAAAAGCAGTATCACCGCCGACCTCAACACCCGCGCCACTGACGTTGCGCAGGCGATATCAAACAAAATAGATTTGCTTAAACTGCAGGCCGAGGATATCGCGGAAAACCAGAACATCAAGCTGATGAACTGGATTGGATGGTCAGAGCTGAAGCCGGTATTGAGCGCGGCTAAGGAGAGATTTGGATTTATAACCCTCGGAATTTCAGATTTAAACGGGAACATTCAGCTGGTTGACGGCAGCACGGCCGAAATCAACAGTTATGACTTCTTCGAGCAAACGATAAAAGGGGAGGGCCTGTTTTTCGACACCCCGGTCGAATTTATGGGAAGACGTGTTTTCGCGGTTACGGCGCCGGTATATGAAGGCGGCAGTATCATTGGCGCAGTCGTTGCGTTTCACTATGACGACGTACTGAGCAACATGATAAAGGAAGTTAAGGCGGTGAAAAGCGGGTACGCGTATATCATCAACAAGTCCGGTACCACTGTCGCGCACCCGCAGCAGAAAAAGGTGTCAGGCCTTGAAAACATTATCGAAAACGCAAAGGAAGACATCGGATTAACGGGACTGGCCGAGATACACAAGAAAATGATTGACGGCAACTCCGGCTTCGGCGAGTACGCTTATAAAGGCGTTACAAACCACATAGTGTATGCGCCGGTTAAGGGGACAGGCCTGTCATTGGCCATCACCGTCCCAAAATCTGAGCTGTTTTCAATCGCGAACATGCTGCTTGGCAGGGTAGCCATTACCGCAGCGGTGCTGCTGGCAGCGGCGGTCGTAATAATCTATTTCTTCACAAGGCTGGTTGTCGTTAAGCCGGTAAACAAACTGGTTGCGGTCGCGGAATCCATTGCCAAATGCAATCTTGACGTTTCATCCTCGTATACCGAAGGCGCAAGGGACGAAATCCTAAGGCTGGAAAACGCGATGACCGTAATGGCGTATGAATTGAATAACCTGATATCTGAAATAAACAGCGCTTCGCAGCAGGTTTCGATTGGTTCAAGGCAGCTGTCTGATTCAAGCATGGCGCTGTCCCAGGGCGCGAGCGAACAGGCGAGCACCATTGAGGAACTTACTGCCTCGATTGAGGAGATTTCATCGAGGATAAAGCTGAACGCCGAAAACGCTAAGAAAGCCAATGAGCTCACAATAGGGTCGAGGGCGAACGCTTCCGATGGCAAGCAGGACATGGTGCAAATGCTGCAGGCGATGGGGGAAATTGANNCAGTCTTCAAACAGCATTTCAAAAATCATCAAGGTGATTGACGACATCGCGTTCCAGACAAATATTCTGGCGCTGAATGCCGCGGTTGAGGCGGCAAGGGCCGGGCAGCACGGCAGAGGGTTTGCGGTGGTTGCCGAGGAAGTACGAAATCTTGCGGTCAGGTCTGCCAACGCGGCAAAGGAAACCACCGACATGATAGAGGGCTCGATTAAAAAAGTGGAGGCCGGCATAAAAATTGCACAGAAAACGTCCGGCTCCCTCAATAAAATAGTTGACGACATCACCGGTATCGCGGACCTGGTGGAGGAAATCTCGGTATCCTCCGAGGAGCAGTCCTCCGCCATAACCCAGATTAATCAGGGGATTATGCAGGTTTCCCATGTTGTGCAGGTGAATTCTGCAACATCCGAGGAGAGCGCAGCCGCAAGCGAGGAGCTTGCGGGGCAGGCGGAGCTGCTCAAGCAGCTTGTCAGCAAGTTCAAGCTGAAAACCGACAGGCCGCATAGCTTTATAACGATATCGGATAAAATTCCCGATTACATCGAAACCGAAACTGCCGAAGATGAGGATATTAAACCCGATTACAGCGAAGAAGATGAAAACCCCGAACTTATGGAATTGAGCGACAAGGATTTTGCGGAATTCTGATAGCCTGACATGTCGTTTAAGGGAGGGCGGTTAAATGAGCGAATTTCTAGCGCTGGAACAGATTGTCGATGATGACCCGCAGGACGGCAGGTACCTTACCTTCAGTCTGGATTCCGAATGCTACGGTATAGAAATAAAGTATGTTACCGAAATAATCGGGATACAGCCGATAACCGAGGTGCCCGAAATGCCGGAATATATCAAAGGGATTATAAACTTAAGGGGCAGAATTATCCCGGTTATGGATGTCAGGCTCCGTTTCAAAAAACCGTTCAGGGAATATGACGAGCGCACCTGCATTATAGTGATTGAGATACGCGACATCGTTCTGGGACTGATTATTGACAGGGTGTCGGAGGTTTTGACAATACCCGACCAGAATATCGCGCCTGCCCCCGACATAACAAGGGCTGCCGGCAGCGGCAGGTTTGTAACGGGTATCGGCAGGTTCGGGGAGGATATCAAAATACTCCTCGACTGCGAACTGTTTTTGAAAGACGATGACATTGAGGCGCTTGAAAACCTTGAGGAGAGTTAAATGCATTGTCATTGGAAACTGAACCTGTGCGGGCGGTCTGCAGCCGCTAATCCGATCAGCTGGTGGTACTACGCTATGATATCCATTACAGAAAAGGAATTCACGCAGCTTTCCAGAATGATTGAAAAAAGCTTTGGCATATACTTGAAAATCGAGAAAAAATCCCTTGTGATGAGCAGGCTGCAGAATATCCTGCTGGAAAAGGGGTTTAAAAGCTATTCGCAGTATTACCAATACCTGATAAACGACAAAACGGGCGCCGCGCAGGTCGAGCTTGTGAACAGGATAACCACTAACCACACTTTTTTCCTGAGGGAAAAGGAGCATTTTGATTATTTTTCCGGCACCGTGCTGCCCGACCTTAAAAGAAACGCAAAGGGCGGCACGGTAAGAATCTGGAGCGCGGGATGTTCCACCGGCGAGGAACCCTATACTCTGGCGATGGTGATAAAGGATTATCTCAAAGAGGGCGGGCTGAATTACAGAATACTTGCGACCGATATTTCGAAAAAAGCCTTAAGCAAGGCGGTTCTCGGCGTATACCCGGATGAGAGCGTATCAAACATACCGCTTATGTGGAAAATGAATTACTTTACCAAAACCGCCGAGGGACTGTATAAAGTCAGCGACGAGATAAAGTCTGCGGTGCTGTTCAGAAGGCTTAATCTGATGGATGAGTTTCCTTTCAAAAGGAAATTCCACACCATTTTTTGCAGGAATGTAATGATTTACTTCAGAAGCGACACAAGGGCGAGACTGTTGAAGAAAATATATGATGTGCTGGAAGACGGCGGATACCTGTTTATAGGCAAATCGGAGTCCATCCTTAAAAACGAAACAGGTTTCAAGCATGTTTTGCCCTCGGTGTACAGGAAAGACTAGCTTGCCGAACGGGGGTTGCCGATGGATTGCAGCTAATTCCGATACCGATTTTACACCTTCATACATCAGGGGGATAAAACATGCACGACTACACAAATCTTGGGGAGTTTCAGAAAGACGTGATAAGGGAACTCGGCAACATAGGCGCCGGCAATGCGGCGACAGCCCTCGGCAAACTTCTGAACGACAGGATTGAAATCACTGTGCCGGCACTCAAATTCATTGAGATAAACGAAATTTCCGGTATACTCGGCGGACCGGAGAATGAAGCCGCAGGGATAATTTTAAGATTGTCAGAGGATATCGACGGGCTGCTGGTATATTTGATGGACTGCGATTTCATTAATCATTTGCTGGGCTGTCTGATTTGCGAAGATGTCAAAGACATCCGCAGTATTTCCGAGCTTGGGCTGTCAGCGTTGAAGGAAGTTTCAAACATATTATCGGGCAGTTTTGTGAATGTCCTGTGCTCGTTTACCGGCTCAAAGATAAGGCTTTCTCTGCCAGAAATCGCAATTGACATGGTCGGGGCAATCCTCAACTTTCCCGCATCGTTTGCGGGCGAAATGAGCGACCAGCTGCTGCTGGTGGAGGTGGAATTCATTTTAAGCGGCGACTCGGTACAAAGCCACCTGCTGCTGATACCTGACATACGCTCGCTTAACAAGATTATTGAGCGGCTGGGTGTTGGCTAATGGCAAAATGGCTGGTTGTAGGTATTTCCGACCAAAAAATCGCGTTCAGCCCCGACAAGCTGGTATCCTACGCGCTCGGCTCCTGCGTCGGAGTCTGCATTTACGACAGAAAGCTGCGGGTCGCGGGGCTTGCCCATATCCTGCTGCCGAATTCAAAGGAGAGTTTGCACTGCCCGGTGAACCCCTGCAAATACGCCGATACCGCGATTGAAAAGCTTGTGGCGGGTATGGAGGCGGCGGGCTGCCGGCGACAGAGGCTGACGGCAAAGATTTCCGGCGGCGCCAATATGTTCGATATTCCCGGGCCAAGTATCGGAGAAAAGAATGTCGAGGCTGTAAAGCTCAAGCTGTTGAGCCTGAAAATTGACATTGTAGCCGCGGATGTCGGCGGAAACCACGGCAGAACCCTGATATTTGACTCGGTCAGCGGCAAGCTGGAGATAAAATCCCTGTTTCACGGCAACAAAATAATATAATTCCAATACAGTTCACTTAAGATTTTTTTGGTTTTGCCGATATTCTTAATGGACAGGCAGGAGTCAGGCTTTACCTTTTACCTTTGAGAAAGGAAACAGGTTTTATATGATAGAGCTTACCGACCTTTCAGACAGGAGTTTTGTATTAAACAGCGAGCTTATCGAGAGCATTACCTCAATTCCCGAAACAAAAATTTCCCTGACAAACGGCAATTACTACCTGGTCAAGGAAACTCCGTCTGAAATAATTGAGAAGGTTGTGAAATACAAGAAAAGCCTGAAATACAAAGGCTCGTAGCCACAGGATTGTCTAAGGAGGCCTTCTTTTGGATTTGACGCTTGTTATAGGGATAGTGGCGGGAATATGTCTGATTATCTGGGGAATACTCGATGGCGGAAACTTGGGAGAATATTATAGTTTTGCAAGCATTCTTATTACGATTGGCGGCACCTTTTCCGCGACTTTCGCTTCATTCCCGTTCAAGAATTTTAAGGATATCGGCAAACACATATTTATTGCGTTAAAAAAGCCAAAGCACGACCACAATTACTACATAAACCTTATTCTGGAGCTTGCGGTCGAGGCGAGGAGGAACGGTATCCTCTCACTTGAGGAAAAGGCAATGGAGATTAAGGACAAGTTCCTGTCAGACTGCATCATGCTGATAGTGGACGCGCTGCCCGCCGACAGGACAAAAGAGCTGATACAGACCGAAATCGACAATATAGAAGTAAGGCATGCGGCGGTCTGGAAAATGTATGAAAAAGCCGCCACCTATGCGCCGGCATTCGGTATGATTGGAACTCTTATCGGGCTTATAAACATGCTTGCGAACATTGACATGGATGCGCAAACGGGTTCCGCCTCGCTGACAAAGGGAATGGCGACGGCGCTGCTCACCACACTGTACGGCTCTCTGCTCGCAAACCTTGTTTTCATGCCGATTTCAAACAAGCTCCGTTCCCGTAATGACGAGGAGATTTTATCAAAGCTGATTATCGCAGAGGGGGTACTCGCCATTCAGGCGGGCGACAATCCGAGGTTTATTGAGCAGAAGCTCCACGCCTTTTTGGATAACTACCAGAGAAACAAGAAGTCCAGAAAGAAAGAAAAGAAAACCGCGGTTTCACAGATAAACTGATAAGGGGCGGTGCTCTGTGTGGCGTAAAAGGCGTGATTCGTCATCCGGCTACAATTGGCTTGATACATACGCGGATATGATAACACTTCTGCTGACATTTTTTGTCCTGCTGTATTCGATGTCCACCATTGACGCGAAAAAGTGGCATATTCTTGCGACGGCTTTAAGGGGCAACAGACATATTGTTGTGGAGGAAATACCAGAAGATGATGAAGTAGCGGGCATTGAAGACGGGCAGGATTTCCCGCCGCAGGTGGACATTGACGAGGACAGAAAGGTTACCGAGGTCAAGGATTTTGACGATTTGTATTATTATCTCAAGCAGTATTTTCAAGGAAACCCCGATTACCAGTCAAGAGTGGAGTTGCACAAGGGCGACGGGTACACGTTCATCACCTTCCAAAACAACATATTCTTTGACGGCGACAGCTCGGTGCTAAGGCCGGAAGCGATTGAAATACTGGATTTCCTTTCAAACGGGCTGAAAAACATACCAAACGAAATCGGGGAAATCAGGGCTTACGGCCATACCGCAAGGGCGCGCGGCGCGAACCAGCCGAATACCGTCGAAGGGGACAGAATCCTGTCCAGCATGAGGGCAAACAACGTAATTATCCATATCCAGAAAAAGAATATTATCGAGCCAAAAAAAATGGTCGCCGAAGGGTACGGCGAGCACCGGCCGATTGTCCCGCACGACGGCACCGAAGAAACCAGAATAAAAAACCGAAGGGTGGAAATCTATATCGCAAAAGCGGACAAGTCCAATCTCACACTGGACAAGATATACGAAGAGATTAACAGGAAAAGAAAGTCCTAACTTTATTAGCTTTTCTCCTTTCTATCTCCTTTCTATATAAAAGCGGCAATGCCTGCCGGCTGAAAAGTCGGCAGGCATTGCCA
>LFTH01000118.1 GCA_001513365.1 Clostridiales bacterium DTU033
ATCATTGAGCAAAACTCCACTCCGTACCGTGTTTTGCCGAGTATAATCCCGCTGTCCTTCGGAACGGCATAATAGGAATTGACAAAATAAAAAAAGCCGCTTTCCCCGATACCGCTCAAAACCGGGCGCTCCCTGACGAACCTGACCTCGTTCCACCCTATTTGAGGCACCCTCACCATTTGCTCCGGAAATCTCCTGACTTCGCCGGAAAGCCAGCCCAGACATTCGGCGTCCTCTTCCTCGCTGTGCTCGAACAGAACCTGAAGCCCGATGCAAATTCCCAAAAACGGGGCGCCTCCGTCCAGCACTTTCTTTTTAAGGGCGTCGGCAATCCCGGTTTCCCGTAAGGAGTCCATGGTCGCCTGTGCGGAGCCAACTCCGGGCAGTATTATCCCCCCACATTCCTCTATTTCGTCGGGGGCGGACAAAAGGCGCGCGTCAACACCCAGCCTTCGGCAGGCGTTCAGCGCGCTTGGGGCGTTTCCGGCCTTGTAGTCGATAATCCCTATCATATTTCCTTCCCTTCAGACTTCGCGCGGATATACCTGTCTATCCCCGCCGCCGCCTTTTTTCCCGCGCCCATCGCGAGGATTACGGTCGCGGCGCCTGTAACGGCGTCCCCGCCCGCGAACACCCCTTCGCGGGATGTCATCATGTTTTCGTCCACCACAACGCAGCCTTTCCTGTCGGTTTTCAGCCCCGGCGTAGTCATTCTAATCAGCGGGTTGGGGGTGTTGCCTATCGCCACAATGACCGTGTCCACCTCAATCAGATGGTTGCTCCCCTCAATCTCCACCGGGCGCCGGCGGCCGGTCTGGTCCGGCTCACCGAGCTCCATCCTGACGCATTCAAGCGCGCTGACCTGCCCATCCTCATCCCCGTGGATTTTTACAGGGGCGGTCAGGAATATAAACTCAATTCCCTCTTCCTTTGCGTGGTGGATTTCCTCAAGCCTTGCGGGCATCTCGGCCTCGCTGCGCCGGTAAACGACGTAGACCGTTTCGGCGCCAAGCCTTTTTGCGCACCTTGCGGCGTCCATAGCGACATTGCCGCCGCCGATTACCGCCGCCCGCTTTGAGTGGCGGACCGGGGTATCGTAGTCGTCGCGGTATGCCTTCATCAGATTGATGCGGGTGAGGAACTCGTTCGCGGACATAACCCCGACAAGCCCCTCGCCGGGAATGCCCAAAAAACCGGGCAGTCCCGCGCCGCTGCCGATGAAAACCGCCTCAAAGCCCTGCTCAAAAAGCTCGTCTACCGACAGGGTTTTGCCGATAACCATATTGGTCTCTATCCTGACGCCCATCTCGCGCAGCATTTCAATCTCCCGCTCGACAATCGCCTTCGGGAGCCTGAACTCCGGAATTCCGTATGTCAGTACCCCGCCCGGAGCGTGGAACGCCTCGAATATGGTTACCTCGTATCCTAGCTTTGCAAGGTCGCCGGCGCACGCAAGGCCGGCAGGCCCCGAACCTATAATCGCGACGCGGTGTCCGTTTTGCCGCAAAGCGTCGGGTTTTTCGGTCGAGCTGTTCATATAGTAATCTGCGGCAAAACGCTCAAGCCGCCCGATTGCCACCGGCTCCCCCTTAATCCCCCTGACGCATTTGGCTTCGCACTGCACTTCCTGCGGGCAGACCCGTCCGCAGACAGCCGGCAGCGAGTTTGTCTGCCGGATTGTCCTGTATGCGCCCTCAAAATCCCCTTCTGTAATCAGCTTTATGAAATCGGGGATTTGGACATTCACCGGACAGCCGCTGACGCAGGGCCTGTGCTTGCAGTCAAGGCACCGCGCGGCTTCGTTCTGCGCCATCTCTGCCGTATAGCCATGAGCGACCTCCTCAAAGTTGGAGACCCGCTCTTCCGGCCGCTGCTCAGGCATGGGCGTTTTCTGGTTCTGTCTGTTTATCGCCATATGAGATTATTCCCCCGTTAAATCTGTCCAAAAAGCCGGCAGTTCTGCTCTTCCCGCCTGTACTGTGAAAGCCGCTTAACCGCCTCGTCCCAGTCGATTTTATGGCCGTCGAATTCCGGCCCGTCCACGCAGGCGAATTTGACCTCGCCGCCGACGGTTACCCGGCACCCGCCGCACATTCCGGTACCGTCAATCATAATCGGGTTCATGCTCACAACGGTTTTTACCCCGTATTGTCTGGTGAGCTCCGAAACCGCCCTCATCATCGGCACCGGCCCCACGGCGAACACTAAATCATAGCTTTCGCCCTGTTCAAGCAGCTCTTTCAGTTTGTCGGTAACAAATCCTTTGCTGCCGTTTGAGCCGTCGTCGGTCATAACAAACAGCCTGCGGCTGACCGCCGCCATCTCGTCTTCGAGTATTATCAAATCCCTGCTGCGGAACCCCGATATCATGTCCACCCAGGCGCCGGAATTGTAAAACGCTTTTGCGGCCGGGTAGGCGATAGCGCACCCGACGCCGCCGCCCACAACAGCCACCTTCCCGACGCCTTCGATTTCGGTGGGGCGCCCCAGCGGGCCGGCAAAATCCAGAATATAATCCCCTTCTTCAAGGGTATCGAGCAGACGGGTGGTACCCCCTACTTTTTGAAATATTATGGTAACCGAGCCTTTTTCCCTGTCATAATCCGCGATGGTAAGCGGTATGCGCTCGCCGGTTTCGTTTACCCTGAGGATAACAAACTGGCCGGCTTTCGCCTTGCGCGCGACAAGAGGAGCCTCGACATCCATCCATGTAACCGAAGGGTTGAGGACGCGCTTTCTTAAAACCCTGTACATCCTTTCACTCCTTTTCAAATGATTTTAACACCTGAACACCGAATAATCAAGATTTTGAAAATATAAGTTTTTGCCGGACGCACATTTGGCGTGGGCGCAAAATAAAAAGAGGCCGGCACGCTTATTTGCACGCCGACCGACATATATTCCGCTTTATCCGACGTTCTTTTCGTTCATTTTCCTGAGCGGGCGGCCGACTGCGTAAGCCGTAATCCCGCCCAAAACCGCTTCGGGTATCCCGCTGGTAAGCACGGTCATCCCGATAACGCCCAGCAAAAGCTGATACTGCAGTTTATTGGCGGCCGCGAAATCCTGCCCGAAAAACAGGTATATCCCGCCGAGCACCAAAAAAGTGTTGGTCAGGCTACCGACCACCCCGCTGATTGTATGGGCCAATAAATTGTTTTTGAGGATACGGGACAGCGCGCTAAAAAGCGAGCCGGCAACAACCCCAATCAGTATCCTCGGAACAAAGCAAATTAAAAGGCTAAGATAGCTGCCGCCCGCCTCGCCGACCGAATAAGCCGGGGTGAATACAAAGGCGATTGCCGGATTTGGCGGGGTAAACGTCCATACAATAAAGCTGAACAGCCCGAAAAAGAATCCCATCAATGCCCCCGCCTTCGTGCCGAGCACCACCGCGGTGATAATTACCGGAATGTGGGAAAGGGTGGCGACAACCGGCCCTATCGCCGGCAGCGACCCAAGCGGGGTGAAGCATACCACCGCTTCCAGCGCCAGCAGGATTCCAAACTGGGCGATGAACAGGATATTCCTGCGGCTGGTTGCAAGCGCCGCGCCGCTTCTTTTTGGAGCGGGATTGTTTGGATTACTTGACATAAGATTACCTCCTTGCTGCTGTTCTTAACATGATACAGCGCATTACAAAATTTATTATATATAATCACAGCCGTCCGCAGAGCCGTATCCCTGCTGCGGCGCCAGACGTCCGGCTGCCGCGCAGAAGGCCCCGCGCCCGGCAGTGTTATTTTTTGTTCTTGTTATATACTATGCGCAGGCCGTTCAGAAGCAGATTGTCGTCGTAAATCACTTTGCGGCGGCAGCAGGACGCGATTTCCCGCCCCAGCCCTCCGGTGATAACAACGGCGGCCTCGCAACCGAGTTCTTCTGTTATCCTGTCGCTCATCCCGTCTATCATCGAGGCGGTGCCGTATACCGCCCCGGACTGCATGGACGCGATTGTGTTGGTTCCCACAACATACCGCAGGGCTTCGAGGCTGATTTTCGGCAGCTGGGACGCGCGGCTGACCAGCGCCTCGATTGAAACGCCGACTCCCGCCATAATCGCGCCGCCGCGGAAGTGCCTCTCGTCGTCCACCACCGATACGGTGGTCGCTGTGCCGAGGTCCCATATTATGCAGGGAGCCCCGTATTGCGCAACCGCCGCGACCGCGCCGACCAGCAGGTCAGCGCCCAGCTGGGCGGGATTGTCAATCCTGATGTCAATCCCGGTCTTTATTCCGGGGCCGACAATCATCGGGGTAACGCCGGTAACCTTCTCAATCGCGCGGCTTATGGTATTGGTCAGTGGGGGGACCACAGAGCTCATCACAGCGCCCTCAAACCCCTTGTTGTCCACCCCGTAAAGCCGGAGTATGTCCAGCAGTTGGATAGCGTACTGGTCTTCCGTTTTATTGTAATTGGTGGCTAAACGCGATTCCATCAGGAGCTTGTCGCCTTTAAACACCCCGATTTTTATATTGGTATTGCCCATATCCAAAGCCAGCAGCATTTTATCAGCCCCCTGACTGAAAATCGCAAAATCGTCTAACTATTATAACCCCAACCGTCCGGTTTGGCAAGAAACCGGACGCAAAAAACCGTTATTCGCCGGTATTCCGCTTGCGCAGCGAAAGGATTATGCTCCCGCCAATCATTCCCGCGGCCAATACCGCAGAGCCGGCAATCACGAATATAACGGCTTTTTCTACCGGAATACCGCCGCCGGCGTTTATGCTCTCGGTCTTACTGCTGCCTTCAGTGCCTGTAACCGCGACAAAAACGCTTTGGGGAGCGGTTGTATTGGTAACAGCGGTGGTTGTGGCAGGCTTTGTGGTCGCTGCGACAGTGCCGGTTTTCCTGGTCGTCTGGGCGGCGGTCTTTTTCGTGGTTGTGGTGGTAGTGGTAGCAGCTATGACCGGCTTGGTTGTCGCCAAAGTCTGGGCGGTGGTCGGCGGCAGGGGCGTCGGAGGCAGTACGGTTACGTCCGGAATGGTTGACGGTTCTGTTATCGGCCCGCTGCCGGGTATGTACCTTTCCAGCGCAAATTCCGGATATTTAAACTCGGTGGAATGCCGGGCTCTTGTAAAATAGCCGCTGGGCTGATGGCTTTCGCCAAACGTATAGCCGCCAAAGCGTTTTAATTCGGTATTTGTCCCTACTAAGAAACAGTCGTTAAATACTACCCTTGGAAAACTGTCGGTGTGGTCGTCCCATGTAACATCCACAAGATACCATGCCCCGCCTATTTCCACCGCATTCCACATGTGCGGCCCGGGTTCTCCGGAGGTGGCGACGTACCCCACCACCAGAATACATGGTATATTGAGCCTGTCGCAAATCAGTTTAAAGGCTTCGGAATAGCCCTCGCAAACTGCGAGCCCTTCAATCAGCGCGCCGTACGCGTCGTACGAGCTTGCGGGAAGGGGTGGTGGCGAATAGTCATAACTAATCCTGCGCGCAAGCCCGTCGTGGATTGACAGCAACTGCTCATACACAGTTTCGCCCTCGACAGGGAAATTGTTTACCTCCTCAATAAGCATGTCTATATCAGATTGCGAATAGTCAGGCAGAGTTGCCGTATTAATGATTATTCCTTCAAGCCTCATCCTGTTTTGGGGCAAAGGGGTGTACTCGTAACCGACGCTAGTGCCGGAAATGTCAACCCAGAAAAACTCAGGGCAGTCCTTTAACAGCGCGTCAAGAGCCCCCTGTACTATCCTGATTACCTCGTACTCGACCTCGTCCTGGTCGCCGGTTATCCGCCTGTCAGGCATCTGTACTTCGATTTTATCCGTACCCGGCTTAAAATCGTAATACAATTTGTTGTATACCGCCTTCTGGTATTTGTCGAGCTGGCCGTAAAACCAGAAAAACTTTCTTTGAAAACCGGTTTCATAGTTTTCTGCGGCTAAAGCAATCCCGGTTTCGGCTCTCAAGCCAACAGCAGCGGCCGCTGCCGGACGGCCGGCGTTTTGCCGCTGTGGGCCTTGACCGACTGCCGCAGAACACCAGATGCCAAAGCTTGATAAAATCAAAACGGCCAATAGCATGACGGAGAAATTCCTGACGGGTTTTGTCGGTTTCATAACACCCTCCGGATTGTAAGCCGAATATCGGGTTTTCGGTCCGCGGTTTACCTGTGTTTTTATTTTAGTTTATTGTAAACCGGCTGTCAAACCAAAATTGCCGATTTCGGCGTAAGTATTGAAATGATAAGCGCAAAGCTGTATATTTATATTATTCGGACGATTTATTAAATTCTTTAACACATTAGGGAGTGTATATATTGCAGGGAATAGTCAGAGTCAGGGATATAATGGACCGGCTTGATGAGTGGGCGCCGTTTTCTTCAGCCGAGGAGCGGGACAATGTAGGGCTTTTGGCGGGCAGCGCCGACTGCCCTGTGTCAAAAATAGTTACCGCGCTCGACATATCCCCCGACGTGGTGAGGCAGGCGGCAAAGGCGGGCGCCGAACTGATAATCAGCCACCATCCGGTGATTTACAGCCCGATTAAGCGGCTCGAACAGGACAATCCCGTCTATCAGATTGCGCGGTACGGGATATCGGCCGTCGCTGTACATACAAATTTGGACAAGGCGGCGGGCGGAGTGAACGACATACTCGCAAAAACGCTGGGGCTTATAAACGTCCGCGTATTGGAGGACGGGTTTGTCCGTGTGGGCAGCCTTGAAAAAAAGCTAGAGCCCGAAGAGTTCGCACGGTTTGTCGGAAAGCGGCTTGAGGTGCCCGCCGGCGGGATTGTCTGGGCAAAAGGCGGCCGGCAGATAAGCACGGTGGCGGTGAGCGGAGGTTCTGGCGGGGATTTTATAGGCGGGCTTCCCTGCGATGTGGACGCGTTAGTTACCGGCGAGCTTAAGTACCACGAATGGCCTTTTGAGCCAGTTACGACAATTGTGGCAGCAGGTCATTTTTACACCGAAGCGCTGATATCCCGCGAAATCGCTCAAAGGCTGTCCGAGGCCTTTCCGGATTTGACGGTTATCCCCGCCAAAGAGCGGTGCAGGTACGATTGTTTGTAAGCCGCAAGCAAATGCCCGCCTGAAAGGAATGAGTTTTAATGGCGCTTGACGGTGCGTTTTTAAGCTGTCTTAGGGAAGAGCTGAGCGCTGTTCTGAATAACGCGCGCATAGAGAAAATCCACCAGCCTTCGCGCGAGGAGCTTGTTATCTCGCTGCGCACCCGCGACGGCGTTAAAAAGCTGTATATGTCCGCGCGCTCAAACTCCCCGCGCGTAAATCTGACTGAAACGTCTTTTGAAAACCCGGCGTCTCCGCCGATGTTCTGCATGCTTTTGCGCAAATATCTCTCAGGCGGCAGAATAGCGGCAATCCGCCAAATCGGACTGGAGCGTATCCTCTATTTTGACCTTGACTGCGCCAGCGAAATCGGGGATATCGTCCGTTTAACCCTCGCGGTCGAAATCATGGGCAGGCACTCAAACATAATCCTGACCGGTCAAAACGGGATTATTATAGACGCAATCAAGCGGATCAGCTCCGAAAAATCGGAGGTGCACCCGGTTCTGCCCGGTATCCCGTATTCTCCGCCGCCCCTTAAGGCGGGCAGCATGGATTTGACCCGGTGCGAGCCGGCGGATATTGTCAGGGCGCTGGACAGCGCCGGCGATTTACCTCTTTCGCAGGCGCTTTTGAAAATATCCCACGGGCTTTCCCCTCTCCTCTGCCGCGAGGTCTCGTTCCTCGCGACACGCGGACGGGATACCAACATCCGCGAACTCACCGACGAAGAAAAACAACGCGTCGAACAGTTCCTTGTCAGAGTCAAAAAAGC
The DNA here is from genome assembly GCA_001513365.1 of Clostridiales bacterium DTU033. Classification (GTDB taxonomy): domain Bacteria; phylum Bacillota; class Clostridia; order Oscillospirales; family Acutalibacteraceae; genus Avimonas. The sequence continues at coordinate 7,812 of LFTH01000118.1, forward strand.
GGTGGTGGACGGCGAACGGCGCTGCCCGTATATCCTTTGCGATTCTCATGGCGAGCCGGTGGAATTCAGCTTCATGCCCATCACCCAGTACGGGCTGTCGGCGGTGGGTCGGGAGCTTGACAGCTTTTCCGGGCTTTTGGACGAGTTTTACTCAAAAAAGGACGCGGCGCTCCGGCTTAAACGGCAGTCGCAGGACATATTAAGGGCTTTGACCAACATCTCCGAGCGGATTGCGCGCAAGCTCGAAAACCAGAGGCGGGAGCTGTCCCAATCCGAAAACCGCGACCATCTCCGCATTTTCGGGGATTTAATCAACGCGAATATTGCAAACATCCAAAAAGGGGCGAGCTTTGCCGAGGTGGTGGACTATTACCAGCCCGACTGCCCGAAAATCCGGATTCCGCTCGACCCCTCGCTCTCCCCGTCGCAGAACGCGCAGAAATACTATAAGGAATACCGGAAGGCTCAAAACGCCGAGCGCATACTTGCCGAGCAGATACGGCTGGGCGAGCAGGAGCTCGAATACCTTGACACTGTTTTTGACGCCCTCTCGCGCGCCGGCACCCCGCGTGAAATCGGCGAACTGCGCGCCGAACTGGAAGCCGGCGGGTACCTGCGCCGGCAGCGCTCAAGGCAAAAGCCCGCCGCGCCGCTCGGCCCGCTGCAGTTTAAATCCGATGACGGGTTTACCATCCTTGTGGGCAGGAACAATGTCCAAAACGACCGGCTGACCCTTAAAACCGCAAGGGCAAATGATATATGGCTGCACACCAGAAACATCCCCGGCTCCCACGTTATAATTCAGACAAACGGAGAAAACCCGCCCGACAGCACGCTTGAACAGGCGGCGGTAATCGCGGCGCTTCACTCAAAGGCCGCGGCCTCCAGTCAGGTGCCGGTGGATTATACAATAGCGCGCAATGTGAAAAAGCCCTCCGGCGCGCCGCCGGGCAAGGTGGTGTACCACTCCAACCGTACACTGTTCATAACCCCTGACCCCGCGCTTGCCAAAAGGCTTAAGGCCGATTAGTCAATAACAGCCGGCAGAGTACCGGCTGTTTTTATTTTTTGCTTATCTGCTGATTTGGTTAAACTCCAATCGGTATTGAAGTCTTATGCGCTTTTTTTGATGGTTATATCCTCTCCGTCAGAAATCACGGTTATGGTGCCGTGAATATCGGTTCTGAAACAGGTAATGCCGAGCTTTTTTAAGGTCGAAAGGGTCTGCGAATGAGGGTGCCCGTACCTGTTCCCTGCGCCGCACGATATAATCGCGTAAACCGGGTTTACCGCTTTGAGGAATTTTTCCTGCGACGAACTGCGGCTGCCGTGGTGGCCGAGCTTAATCAAATCGGCATTTAAATCGGCTCCGCTTTTCACCAGCGAGTTTTCGGCCTCTTTTTCGGCGTCTCCCATGAACAGAAACCGCCGCCTGCCGAAATCAACCCGGCAGACCACCGACATATTGTTTGTGGAATTATGCTGCTCGACCGGCCCTAGTATTGTGAACTCGGCGCCGCCGAGCGGATACCGGCTGTCCGGCTTTGGGTGTTCAACCTCCGCGTCGCTGCCCTCCAAAGCGTTTTTAAAATCAAGGTATGTTCGGGTGTTCGGGACAAGGTTATCAGGCAGGAGCGGCATTATGAATTTCTCGATATCAATTTCGTCAATCACCACGTCCATGCCGCCGATATGGTCGGAATCGGGGTGGGTCGCAATCGCGTAGTCGAGGGAATCCACCCCCTGACTGCGGATATAGTTTACAACGTCGTCCCCGTCGTTGTTCTCCCCGGCGTCAATCAGCAGCGCATCTTCGCTGTTGATTATTAAAATGGCGTCGGCGTTGCCCACGTCAATTATATGTATCTCCAGATTTGACGATGGTTTCTGCCCTGCCGGCGCCGTCTGCAGAGTACGGCAGGACGGCAGCAGCAGAAGGATTAACGCCAAAAAAGCGCCTATCAGGCTTTTTTTGCCGCGGGTCATGTGCAATCACCTGCCGTTACACGTCTTCATGCTATTATTCGTCGTCATCCGCCCTGCTGTAATTCATTTCAAGCCACTGCTGACGGGTAATCAAAACCTGACGCGGCTTGCTGCCTTCGTACGGGCCGATTATCCCGCGCTTTTCCATCTCGTCTATAAGCCGCCCGGCGCGAGCGTATCCGAGCCTGAGCCGCCTTTGCAGCAGTGATGTCGAGGCGGACCCCGCCTCAACCACCGCTTCTATCGCCTGAGGCAGCATTTCGTCGGTTTCGTCGTCATCCGGTTCTGCCCTTCCTGCAGAACTGCCGGCGGCCGCCGCCAGCTTGTCGATTTCCTCGATTACTTCCTCGTCATACTCATGCTCCTGCGAATTCTTGATAAAGCTGACGACCGCCTCTACTTCTTTGTCGCTGACAAAACAACCCTGTACCCGCATTGGTTTCAACATCCCTACGGGCATAAAGAGCATATCCCCGCGGCCCAGCAGCTTCTCAGCTCCGCCGGCGTCGAGAATGGTGCGGGAATCCACCGCCGAGGCGACAGTCAGCGCCAGCCTTGAGGGAATGTTGGCTTTTATCAGCCCGGTGATGACGTCGACCGACGGGCGCTGTGTCGCGACCACAAGGTGCATTCCCGCGGCGCGCGCCATCTGCGCCAGCCTGATTATCGCGTCCTCGACCTCGTTCGCGGCGACCATCATTAAATCCGCCAACTCGTCAATCACTATCAGGATGAGGGGCATGGGAGTTAATTCGTCGCTTCTCTCCGCCAGCTCGTTGAACGAGTTGAAATCCCGCACGTTGTTTTCGGCAAACAGCTTGTACCGTTTGAGCATCTCGCTGACCGCCCAGCCCAATACCCCGGCGGCTTTGCGCGGGTCGGTTACCACCGGCGCGAGCAGGTGGGGTATCCCGTTATACACGTTGAATTCAACCTGTTTGGGGTCAACAAGCAGCATGCGCACCTCTTTTGGCGAAGCCTTGAACAGCACGCTCTGTATCATCGCGTTGGTACACACCGATTTACCCGAACCGGTTGTGCCGGCTATCAGCAGGTGGGGCATCCGCGTAAGGTCTGCGAGCACTATCCCCCCGCTGATATCCTTACCCAGCGCAACCGTCAGCGGGCTTTTTGCGCTTGCGAACTCGTCCGAATCAATCAGCTCGCGCAGTGTTACCACTGCGGGCTTGCGGTTGGGCACTTCAATCCCGACCGCGGCCTTGTTCGGAATGGGCGCTTCGATACGCACCCCGGAAGTGGCAAGCCTTAAAGCCAAATCGTCCGAAAGTCCGGTTATCTTGCTGATTTTCACGCCCGCGCTGGGCTCCAGCTCATACCTTGTAACCGTCGGGCCGACTGAAATATCCACTATCCTTGTTTCAATCCCGAAATCCCGCAGGGTCTTCACCAGCAGCTCCGCGGTCGCCTTCTGTTCCTGCGCGGCCGCGCCGTGCCGCGACCCGCGGTTGTCATACAGCAATGAAATCGGCGGGTAGCGGTAGCTGTCATCCTGCGCCGCAGAGTCGGTCAAATCCCCTATCTCCACAGTCTCCGCGGCCGCGTCCTCGGTTTGTTTTGGTTTCTCCTCGTCCAGCTGTTTAAACTCCTTTGCCACCTTTTCAAACTGTTTCAGCTTTTCGGATTTTTCAATCTCGCCCGAACTCTCGGCGTATCCTTCCCCGATGTCGATGTCAATGGCCTTTTTCTTTTCCTGACTTGCAATCATCGCGTTTTCGATTGAGGCTTTCGCCTTTCTAACCGGCAGCACAGCCGCCTTGAACAGCGCGATTACCGTGGTTCCGGTAACCAGCATTAAAAACACCGCAATCAGCAGGATAATAATGATTTTTGCCCCTATGTCGGTGAAAAAATACTCAAGCGCATAGCCGAAAACAGCCCCCAAAACCCCTCCGCCGCGGTTTTGGTTGCCTTCCTCAAAGCTGTTCTTGACGGCGTTGAAAAAGGTGGCGCCCCCCTCAAAATCGTACATGAATATCTGTATCGCGCTCGCAACCATCACAATCAGCATAAGGCTCTGCCAGAGCTTTGAGCTTACGCTCACGACCGGTTTTTCCATTGCGGTAATTATTGATATGTAAACCATGAACACCGGGAATATGTAAGCGCACACCCCGAACAATCCTAAAATCAAGCGGTGAAGCAGGCCCCAAAGGCTGCCGCCGGGTATTATCGCAATGCACAAAAACAAAACGGCAAAAGCCAGTACCAGCACGGCCGCAGTCTGGCGCCTTGCCTTGACCGCCCCCGCGCTTGCCTTGTCTTTTTTGGCGGGAGGCGCAGATGAAGACTTTGATTTAGCCCGTTTCTTCGGCATAACGGGTTCATCCCTTTCCAAAATTTCGCTTTTATGCAAGCCCCGAAAGCCGGGGCGTTTTTCGATTGTCTCAATAGGCGGGGCGTTGCTTATCCATGCCGCTTTCAATCATCTCGTACAAAGCGGACAGCGCTTTTGACAGCGAGCCCAGTTCGTCAATCAGCCCTTCCCTGACCGCTTGTTCTCCGTCCAGCACGCTGCCGACATCCAGCACAAGCTCGTCGGTGTTCATGCACAGCTCGACATAACGCTCGGCGCTCATGCTGGAATTCGCCGCAACAAAGCCCGCAATCCGCGCCTGCATCCGCTGGAAATATGTGAAAGTCTGCGGTACGCCGAGGGTAACGCCGGTCATTCGCACCGGGTGCAGGGTCATGGTCGCGGTCGGCGCAATAAATGATTTTTTTGCGGCGACCGCAAGCGGCACCCCGATTGAATGGCCGCCTCCGAGCACCAGCGAAACCGTAGGCTTCCTCATCCCGGCAATCAGCTCGGCCAGCGCAAGCCCGGCCTCGATATCTCCGCCGACAGTATTAAGCAGCACCAGCAGCCCCTCGATTTTGGGGTTCTCTTCTACCGCTATAAGCTGCGGTATCATGTGCTCGTATTTTGTGCTTTTGCTGTTGGATGGCAGCAGGTAATGACCCTCAATCTGCCCTATCACGGTCAGGCAGTGAATGACATGTCTTCCGTTGTCCGTTATAACCCAGCCCGTCTCGGCATACTGCCCAAGCCTTTGGCAATAATCCTCCGTCTCCCGTGAAGGCTGTTCCGGCGGCTCCTGCCCGCCGTTGCCGCCACCGTTCTGCCCGTTTGCGGCACTGTCGCGCTTTATATCCTTAGGCTCCCGCATATTCCACCGCCCCCTTTTAACTAGTAATACCCTGAAAAGAAGCGGTTATGCGGCAAATTCAGCCGCTTAGCCGGACAGCCTGTTTCTCCCCGCTCCGTTCGCCTTCTGAAGCCGCCGTTTCTGCCTTTTGGGCATTTGCGAGCATCAGCTTAATCCTGTTTTCCTGATTAATCCGGGTGGCGCCGGGGTCATAGTCGATACAGACGATGTTCGCCTGCGGCAGGTTGTTTTTGATTTTGCGCACCATGCCCTTGCCGACGACATGGTTCGGCAGGCAGCCGAACGGCTGGGTGCACACAATATTGTTTACCCCCGAATCTATAAGCTCCAGCATTTCGGCCGTCAAAAGCCAGCCCTCGCCCATTTTGTTGCCGTATCCCAGATATCCTCTTACCAGCTTTTTGAGATGGCCAAAAGTGCAGGGGGCGCGGAATTCGGGGTGTCGCTTTACGGCTTCAATCATATACCTTTGAAGTTTCATCAGGTACCTTTTCAAAAAACCTGCGCCGAGGTAGGTCGCGAATTTCCCGCCGTACAGCCTGTGGTCCTCCACCCTGTTGTCGCATTTGAAAATAATGAAATCGGTAAGCCCCGGAACCACCGGCTCGCAACCTTCGGAAAGCAGAAACTCCTCAAGGTTGTTGTTGCCCAAAGGCGCGAATTTCACATAAATCTCGCCTACAATCCCGACCTTCACCTTCGGAACCCGCTTTACCAGAATAGAGGCGAAATCGTCGGCTATCAGGTTGAAATTGTTGCGGATGTGGGAGGATTTGAAGCTGCCCTTCTTTTTAAATTCGGCGGTCAGCCTGTTTACCCATTTTTCCACCCTCCGGTCGGTCTCTCCTTCGATTACTTCGTACGGGCGGCACTGATTTGCCATCAGCACAATCAAATCCCCATAAAGCATGGAATACGCCATCTGCCGGATTAGAGTGAAATTCAGGGTAAATCCGGGGTTTTTCTCAAGCCCCGAAAGGTTTACCGAAACCACCGGTATATAATCGTAGCCAGCGCGGTGGAGTGCCTTGCGCAAAAGGTGAATATAGTTGGACGCGCGGCAGCCGCCGCCTGTCTGGGTAATCATCAGGGCGACCTTGCGCGGATTGTATTTACCGCTTTTTATCGCGTCAATCAGTTGTCCGATAACCAGCAGCGCGGGGTAGCAGGTGTCGTTGTGGACGAATTTCAGGCCTTCGTCCACTATGCCGCGGTGGTTGGTGGTAAGCAGCTCCGCCTTGTAGCCGTTAAGCTCCAATACATGCTTAAGCATTGTGAAGTGGACGGGAAGCATCATCGGCATAAGCAGGGTGTACTCCCTCTTCATCTCCTCGGTAAACAGCAGTCGCCCGTCTTTATCGTATACCAGTTCGGCCATCAGTATTCTCCTTTGGAAGGGTAGTCGGTTAGGTTTCAGCCTCGCCGCTTTCGCGCGCCTCGACCGCCGCCAGAAGGCTGCGGATTCTAATGCGCACCGCGCCGAGGTTGTTGATTTCGTCAATTTTCAGCTGGGTGTAAATCTTATCGCCCTCTTCGAGGATTGAGCGCACCTCGTCGGTGGTGATTGCGTCAATACCGCAGCCGAAAGACACAAGCTGGACAAGCTGCATGTCGGGCTGGCTCTTGATATACTCGGCGGCGCAGTAAAGGCGGCTGTGGTAAGTCCACTGGTTCAGCACCTTAACCGGCCTTTTCGGCTGCTTGTGGGCAACGGCGTCCTCGGTTACCACCGCAAGCCCGAACGAGGTAATCAGCGAGTCAATTCCGTGGTTAATCTCAGGGTCGCAGTGGTACGGCCTGCCGGCCAATACTATGATTTTGTTGCCGTCTTTGCGGGCCTGTTCAATCATCCGCTCGCCTTTTTCGTACAGCATTCGCAGATACGCCTTGTGCGCGTTAAAAGCCGCCCTTGCCGCCCCCTTAACCTCGTTTGCCGGAATTCCAAAATGCTCTTTGAAATAATCCGCCGCTTTTTTCGCAAATTCGCGCGGCCGGTGCAGCCCGAAATAGGGGAATAAATATCGGATATTCTTAATCTCGGTAACGTTTGCGTCAATCAGCTCAGGGTAATACGCCACCACAGGACAGTTGTAATGGTTATCGCCTTTTTTTTCGTCGAAATTATACGGCATACACGGGTAAAAGATGGCGTCAACGCCCATGTCAATCAGTTTCGCGATATGCCCGTGTACCAGCTTAGCGGGGTAGCAGACGGTATCCGACGGAATTGTGTGCTGCCCGTAAGCGTAAAGCGACCTTGAGGATTCCGGCGACAAAACCACTTCAAACCCCAGTTTGGTGAAAAAAGTGTACCAGAAAGGAAGATTTTCAAACATATTCAGCACCATCGGGATGCCGATACGGCCCCGGTGGTTCTCCCCGCCCTCAAGAGAGCGCAGGTAGTCGTACTTCCATCTCATAAGGTTTGGAGCGCCGGCGCGTTTGCCCTTGCCCAAAGGCCGCTCGCAGCGGTTGCCTGAAATAAACCGCCTGCCGCCGCTGAAAGTGTTTATGGTCAGGTGGCAGTTGTTGCCGCACAGCCCGCACTGCGCCGATTTGGCGGTGTGGGTGAAATCTTCAAGCTCCTTCATAGTCAGCAGCGAGCTTTTTTCCTTTTTGAGCGACTTTGCGGAAAATGCCGCGCCGTACGCGCCCATAATCCCCGCAATGGTCGGGCGGGTTACCTCAATCCCCAGCTCCTGCTCAAAGCTCCTTAAAACCGCGTCGTTTAAGAATGTGCCGCCCTGAACCACAATATTCCGGCCCAGCTCGGTCGGGTTGGTCGCGCGGATAACCTTATAAATCGCATTTTTTACAATGCTGATTGAAAGCCCTGCCGAAATATCGTCTATCCCGGCGCCCTCTTTCTGCGCCTGTTTCACCGACGAGTTCATAAAGACGGTGCAGCGCGAGCCCAAATCAACCGGTTTTTCGGCAAACAGTCCGAGCTTTGCGAAATCCTCAATCGAATATCCCAGCGCTTTCGCAAAGGTTTCGATAAACGAGCCGCAGCCGGACGAGCACGCCTCGTTTAAAAATATGCTGTCAATCGCGCCGTTGCGGATTTTAAAACATTTCATGTCCTGCCCGCCGATGTCAATGATGAAATCGACATCGGGGTTAAAGCTGGCCGCCGCCTTATAGTGCGCCATGGTTTCGACAAGGCCGATGTCTATGTTGAACGCGTTTTTAATCAAATCCTCGCCGTATCCGGTGGCGGCGCTGCCTTTGATGGTAATCCTGCCGCCGAACCGCCGGTATATTTCCTTTAGCTGCTCCAGTACAACCCCGACCGGATTGCCGCCGTTCGAGTCATAAAAAGTATACAGCAGCCCGCCCTCCGGCGTGATGAGCGCAAGTTTTGTGGTGGTTGAGCCGGCGTCAATGCCGAGGTATGCGTCGCCCGAATAACTGTCCGCGTCCACAAACGGGGGCTGGTGGCGGTTGTGGCGCGCGACGAACTGCTGATATTCTTCTTCTGAGCTGAACAGCGGCGGCAGTGTGTTGGTTGTATTCTTCTGCTCGGAGGCGCTGCGGATACGGCTCAGCACCTCGTCAAACGCCATGGGTTTTGTGTTCCCGGCATACATCGCCGCGCCGACCGCGACAAACACGTCAGCGTCTTCGGGAAACGTCGCCTGTTCGGGCGTAAGCTTCAGGGTTTCCACAAACCGCTTGCGCAAACCGCTCAGAAAATGCAGCGGCCCGCCGAGGAAAAGAACGTTTCCTTTAATCTCGCGGCCCTGCGCCAGCCCGGATATGGTCTGGTTGACAACCGCCTGAAAAATGCTGGCCGCAATATCTTCCTTCCTCGCCCCCTGATTGAGCAGCGGCTGAATATCCGTTTTTGCGAACACGCCGCAGCGGGAGGCAATCGAGTACAGTTTATCGTATTTCTCGCTGAGCCGGTTCAGCTCGTCGGCGGTAATGTCCAAAAGGGTGGCCATCTGGTCGATAAAAGCGCCGGTACCGCCGGCGCAGGAGCCGTTCATCCGCTCCTCCAGCCCGCCGGTAAGGAAGATGATTTTCGCGTCTTCCCCGCCCAACTCGACCACAACGTCGGTTTTGGGGTAAAAGCGCTCCACTGCTCCCGCGGTCGCAAACACTTCCTGCACAAATTCCAAACCGGCCGCCTTGGAAACGCCGAGGCCGGCCGAGCCAGTTACCGCTGCCTGAACCTGCTTGCCGCTCAACCTGTCATCGAGCTGTTCCAGCATTTCGGCGGTTTTCTCACGAACCTTGGACAAGTGCCTTTCATATGCCCTGAACAGTATTTTATCGTTATCATCAATCAATACCACCTTGACCGTGGTTGACCCTATGTCAATTCCAATCCGCAATTCGGAGCCTCCTAACAAGATATGGTGGCATGGTGCGGCGGNNGCCATCAGCGAATACGCTCCAAAAATCCAGATATGTCCCCGGCCGCCGCCGCTACAAAAGCGGCGTCAGTCGAGCATATATTATTGGTTTATTATATCATTACAAGGGTGAAAGGGCAAGTGCAACAATTTGAACCCGCTCGCCGTCTCCCTGCGACAAAAACGGCGTCAGTCGGGCAGACGCGGCGCATTATGGCGCCCAGCAGCCGGCGGTTTGGCGGACCGCCTGCCTTAACCATTATATGCTTGTACCGAATTTGGCGCAATCAAATTTGCCCGCCAAAAACCGCCGCAACCAAAAAAGCGCATTCCCTTTCGGAAACGCGCTTTTTATATCGATTGCGGTTTTTACCGGTTTACTTAAGCGCCGGCAGCCCCGCCGCCGCGACGCTCTGCCCGACACGGCGGCTTTTTTCATCGGGCAATACAATGTTAACGTTCAGTTCGGGGTATTCTTCGGCAATAACCTGCTTGCAGCGGTTTATCATTATCTCTCCGCCTTTGCCTGAGGTTACCCTGCCCAGAAGCAGCAGGTGCTTATAGTTATAAAACCTTGCATAATAAGGCAGGGTGTGCCCGAGGTAACAACCGAGGGAATCGTATATGTCGATAGCCACCGGGTCGTCCTTTTCAGCCAGCTTCTGGACCTCCTTCAGCTTTTCAGCCTGAGTCAGGCCGTCGCTGAATGTCAGCCCGGCATTTCCGGCAAGTTTGACAATCCCGTCCTGCGAGAAGTACTTGACGCCGCAGCCGATATCGCCCGACCATTCGTCCTCCATCGCGCCGGGGTGCGCGTCGACCGGCGCGAAAGCCAGCTCGTTCAGCCAGCCGGTTATATTCCCCTTCAAATCCACATACCCCGCCGCTTCGCTGGTGCCCATCGCAATTCCAAGAACTCCGGTATCGTTGAGCTCCATTGCGCCGGCGAGAGCGGTAACATCCCCGTCGTTGGCGACCGTGAAAGGCACGTCCCCGACTTCGCGGCAGGCGCGCTCGTATATGTCTTTGACCTTTAAATCGAACAAATCCTTCGGTACCTTGATGAACAGCGAGGCCAGCATGGTGCGGTTATTTACGTAAATCCCCGCCGAGCTTATCCCAATCGCGTCAACCCTCGGCATTTTTGAGGCCGCGGTCTTAAAGGCGGTAACAATCTCGTTAAAGTGATAGTCCGGGTCTGAGTTGACCTTCGGGTGCCAGACCACTTCCTCGCTGTAAACCGCTTCGCCGTCAATAACCGCGGAGACCTTTCTGTCGCTCCCCCCCGCGTCAAAGCCTATCCTGCAGCCTTCGAAATGGCCGCCCAGCGCCTTTGAGCTTTCAATTTCCGCCGGCTTCTGCTCATACGGCAGGTACAGCACCTCAAACGGTTTTTCATAGACGTCGGCCATTGTCTTATAATCAAACGCGCGTTCGCCGTCCGCCGAATACGCCTGTTTTAGGTATTCGTAAACCTCCCTGCTGCCGCAGATGGTTACCTTAAAACCTCCCCTTGCCCAGAGCAGGAACTTTACCAGCCGTTCGACATAATAAAAATCCGCCTCGCGCATTTCGGGGGTGCCGTGAATAAAGGTTTCGTAAACGCTGGTATAGCCCGATTCCCGCTCCACCGCAATCGCCAGAGGCTGTTTTGCGCCTTTAAGGTAGGCTCTGGTGAACTGCTCCATCGGGATGAACTGAGGGTCGAGCTTAGGAACATTCTTATAGCTGATTTCTATACCGCAACGATTCATTTAAGCAAACCTCCTGATACGTTCCTCAACATCTTTCCTGAAATTCTTGATAAACCTGTTGATAAAATCAAAATAGTCCATATCGCTGTTTACAAGCTCGGTTATATCCAGCCCGTAAGAGAGGCTTTCTACGTCGTCGGTATCATGGCTTGCGAAAAATGTCGCGTTCGCGAGCCTGCGGCCCAGCGCGGCGCTGTCGTAGCGCTTGCCGCCCGCAATCTGGCTGTCGTATACTCCGAGCAGCGCCGCAGCAAGGTTGGGGTGCTGGGAGGTGTCAAAGCAGACTTTTTCATCGTCGTTGACCCAGTCAAGCCCGCGCCATACTTCAAGCGAATACACCTTTTTGGGGCGCTGCCCGGCCGGCAGGCTGCGGATTGCCGCAATGGTGCGCATCGCGACAGCCACGTGGGTGTCATGCTTGTCCGCAAGGTTGTGTGTGTAGACGATTTCCGGTCTGCACGCCCTTATAATCTCTGCGATTTCCTCAACAGTCTTTAGGTTGGACGGGTTTTTCACCTCGGAGCTGGTGTAGCTAAGCAAAAACTGTGCGGCATAGCCGCCGACGCTCGCGGCGTTTTTCTGCTCTATCACGCGCACTTTTTTCATTTCCTCGTCGGTGTAACGCTCGTAAATACCGGTTCTCGGCGAGCCCGCGCCGTCGGTTACCACAACGCCGGTAAACCATTTGTCCGGCACGCCGTAGCATTTTGAAATCGGGCCGAAAGCCATAATCTCGATGTCGTCCTGATGAGCGGCGATACACAAATCGGTTGTCCGGCTCAAAGCCGTTTTTTCATCTGTCCCGTCGGGAATAAAAAGCTGCCCTTCCTGTTTGTAAAACTTCATTTTAATCACCTTACCTCCTTAACAGAGTAACCTCCTTAACAGAGTGTATATTTAATCTACACTGCAGACTACCGTTAAATCCGGATGGAGCTGTAGGACGGACGCGGGGACATTAGGAGTTATCGGGCCATACAAAGCGCGTTCGAGTATCTCCTTTTTGTCGGCGCCGCTGGCGATTAGCAGGATTTTTTTTGCCGACATTATTGTCTTAATCCCCATGGTTATCGCCTGCATCGGCACATCTTCCTTCTTTGCGAAAAAGCGGGAGTTTGCGTCTATGGTGGACTGTTTCAAATCCATTACATGGGTGTATTTTTCAAAGACCTCGTCCGGCTCGTTAAACCCGATATGCCCGTTATGCCCGATACCGAGCAGCTGAAGGTCAATGCCGCCGAGCTCTTCAATCAGTTTGTCGTACCGCCTGCATTCCTCGTCATAATCCGCGGCGACCCCGTCCGGGACATGGGTGTTTTCTTTTTTTATATTGATGTGGTCAAACAGGTTGGTATTCATGAAATACCTGTAACTCTGGTCATGGCTGCCGCTAAGTCCGCAGTACTCGTCCAGATTAACGGTGGTAATGCCCGAAAAATCCAAATCACCGGATTTATTCATCTCAATCAGCCTTTTATATGTGCCGATTGGGGACGACCCGGTCGCAAGGCCCAAAACAGAGTCCGGCTTCATAATTATCTGTGCCGCGATGATGTTGGCCGCCGTCCGGCTCATTTGGTCATAGCTGCCGACCTTGATTACTCTCATTTCCGATACCCCCAAATCTTTATTTATATTTATTAACTATTTCCTTCATCAAATCCATTTTCTCCTCCATGTCCTGCACCAGCTTGAACTGTGTGCGGCAACGGTCGAGGTTGTGGTCCTCCCTGTGGATTTTGAAATAGACGTCGCCGTTTAGATAGTCGGTAAGAAAACGGATTCCGCATTCAAATGTCATGATTTTTGCCCCGATGGCAAGGCTGTCTATCTCGATTGGAGTAAGGAATTCCCCGGCCACGCTCATATAGCCTTTTGTGAAAACCTCAAACAGCTCGATACTCATCGAAACCTTCGAAAGGTCGGTCTCGTCTTCGGCGGCCGTGCTTGCCCCGAACCTTATGCTGTCGCCGAAATCGTAGCACGCGGCGCCCGGCATCACGGTGTCCAAATCGATTACGCAAACGCCTTTTTTGGTCTTTTTGTCTATCAGGATATTGTTCAGCTTTGTGTCGTTATGGGTTACCCTGTAAGGCATTTTGCCGGACTCCAGAAGCTCCACCAGCACCCCGACATCCTTTTCGCGGTCAAGCGCAAATTTTATCTCGTCCCGCACCTTGCCCGCTCTGCCGGCTTTGTCCTTTTTTATGGCCTGTTTTAAGGCTTCAAAGCGTTTCACGGTGTTGTGGAAATCCTTGATAGTCTCTATCAGCCCGGATGTGTCGTAATCCGCCAGCATCCGCTGGAAGTTTCCGAACGATACCCCGCAGTTGTAAAAATCCTCGGCGTTGCGGATGGTCTGATAGGTTTCGGTGTTCTCGACAAACAGGTACATCCGCCAGCAGTCGCCTTCGTTATCCCGATAATAATTATCACCAGAAACGGTTGGAATGACAGTCAGCGTTTCGCGCTGCGGGTCTCCCCCCTCGGCTATGATTTTCTTTTTCAGGAAGTTTGTAACCCCGACGATATTGTTCATCAACCCGTCGACGTCTTTAAACACATAACTGTTTATCCTCTGGAGAATGACGCGGCTGATAACGCCGTCGCTGTCCTGAAGGCAGACCGAATACGTGTCGTTGATATGTCCCTCGCCGTAAGGCAGCCCGTGAAGGTAGGTTTTGTCGGCGATAAACTGCGATGTAATAAAGCCCAGATTTGTCATAGTCAGCAACCTCTCGTGAAAATTGATTATTTCCAAAGGGTTTTTGGATATTCCCCTCTGTCAACCATTCGCGCGATGGCGTTTACCACCTTTTCCCTGTCTTCCCTGTAAGTTACCCCAAACCACTGGCTGCTGGTGCGCAAAACCTTCACGGTGCACTGGCGATTGGCAATCATATCCTTGATTACAAACGGCAGGAAAAACTCGGCTTTCAGGATATTGTCTTTATTACTGTCAAGGAACCCTTTAAACCTCGCCTTTGTCTCCTCCAAGAAAGAGGGCGGAAAACACCAGAAATTCATGGACACAATGCTGTTCTCGTCAATATCCACCCAATTGACGTCGTCTTCGGTATACTGCACCCTGCCGTCCTGCCTTACAATCTTGGTTCGCTCGGTGATGTCCACCAGATAGCCGCGCTGGTCCAATTCGCAGACCCCTCTTGCCACATGCCCGTTTTCGGTCAGAGTGTTTTTGAGCACATAGCCCGCCATGCAGTATTCGGGCGGGTTTTTATCAAAATCGGCAGTGTCAATCCACGCGGATATCTTCTCAAAGGCTTCGCGGCCGTAAAAATCGTCGGCATTGATGACCAAAAACGGGCCGTCCACCACCCCCGCGCAGCTCATCACCGCGTGCGCCGTCCCCCACGGCTTGACCCTTCCTTCGGGCACCGTATATCCATCAGGAAGGTTGTCAAGCCGCTGGTAAACATACGAAACGTCCATATACCGCGAAATGCGGTTCCCGATTACCTCGCGGAACAGAGTGTCGATTTCCTCCTTGATGACAAATACCAGCTTGTTAAATCCCGCTCTGCGCGCGTCAAAGATTGAATAGTCTATAATCAGTTCGCCCGAAGGGCCAACCCTGTCCACCTGCTTTAAACCGCCGTATCGGCTACCCATACCAGCCGCCATAATCACCAGTGTTTTTTCCATAAACGCAAACCAGCCTCTCTGCTTTTGGTTATCGTAAATGCATATTTTTTACTTTACATATAAATTATATCTTGTAAAACCGCGGTTTTCTATGTAAAATAGTATCACGATTAGTATTTTTGTTCATTAAAAACTATATTTCCTGTTTTGAGAGGTTATGCCGTATGGTTCAGGACGACAGGCTGGAGATGATTTCGCTGCTGCGCGAATTGCACAACATCTCCGGGTTCAGGATTTCGATACACGATGTCAAGTTCAATGAAATCGAAGCCTACCCAAAGGAATTGTCGCCGTACTGCGCGCTTATCCAAAGCTGTGCGCAGGGGCGTCAGAAATGTATCGAAAATGACCAGCGGGCATTTGAACAGGTGAGCTCAAATCCGGAAGTTTACCTTTACAAATGCTGTTTCGGGCTTTACGAGGCGGTGGCGCCGCTGAACGTTTTAGGGAATGTGGTCGGATACCTGATGATGGGGCAGTCAATCGACGGCAGCCCCGGCAGCCGGGAGCAGCTGATAGAAAACGCCAGACAGCTTATCTCCGATGAGAAACTGCTCGCAGCAGCCGCCAAATCGGTGCGCGTGTGCAGCAAGGATAAGATTTTGTCGTGCATGAAAATACTGGACGTCTGCGCGCAGTACATAACCTTAAGCAACCGCTTTCAGATAAACAAATCCCACATTTCGGACAAAATCAGGGAATACCTTGACAACAACTTTCACGAGAACATTACTATCGACAATCTCTGTCTCAAATTCTTCTGCAGCCGCACCAGCATTATGACATCCTTCAAGGCAAATTACGGAGTCGGAATAATAGAATATCTGACCCATGTCCGCATACAAAAGGCCAAGCAGCTTCTAATCAGCACGTCAAAATCGGTCAAGGAAATAGCCGAGACATGCGGGTATTCCGACCAGAACTATTTCAGCAAGGTGTTCCTCAAGCGCTGCGGAATGACCCCGACGGCGTTCCGCAAACAGAAGACGATTTTAAGATAACCCTTCAGCACGCGGGCTGCCGGCTTTAAGCAGCGCGGCCGCGCCGGCTTTTGGGTCCCCAATATCCAACACGAGTTTTTCCATCGGGCAGATATCGGTTCCTGCCCGATTTTTTATATACGGTACCTTTTTCTCGTACACAAGGTTTATGCCAGCCTTTTTCAGCACCAAAACCGCGTAGGAGCTGACGGTTTTTGCGTACACTTCCTTTACTCCTGAGTACACAAACAGCACCGCCGCGGCCTTCCCGACAATTTTATCGGCAACGCATGCGCCGCTCAAAACCTCCGGCGCGTTTTTTATGATATCCAGCAGCGGGGACACCCCTGAGAGTTTCGAGGTATATTCCCTCTCCCCGTTTACCACCACAAGAGTGTACCCGCCCTGATCAAGTTTATTTACGGCTTTTTTCATGTTATCAGTCATGATTTTGTTCATCCGCTCTCCCTTTTTCGCCTGCGGCCAAATCTTCCGTTACGCCGCCGCTTTTGTCTTGGAAAACAAAGCTGTCGATTACCCGGCTTTTTTTGAGCAGGTAGATTACCGCCGGTATCAGTATAATCTGAATTACAATGCCGATTATACCGGCCGTAACCGCGTCAATGACCGCGGCCGGCTTAATTTTTGAGATGTTGAGCAGGTCGGCGGCGGCAAACAGCGCCAGCGCGTACACCAGCCTGCCGAACACCATCGCGCCCACAAGCGAAACCGCTGTCCCGTATCTTGTTTTACACAGTTTGAAACTCTGGTACAGCAGACCGCTCATAAACCCGTAGCCGGCAAGCTCAAAAACCATAAACACAAGCCGGTCGGGCGCAGGCATGCCGGATAACAGATAGCTCAATACCGGGGAGAGGGCGCCTATTGCCAGTCCAAAAACCGGCCCAACGATAAAACCG
This sequence comes from Clostridiales bacterium DTU033, assembly GCA_001513365.1. Classification (GTDB taxonomy): domain Bacteria; phylum Bacillota; class Clostridia; order Oscillospirales; family Acutalibacteraceae; genus Avimonas. Next base: position 24,667 of record LFTH01000118.1, read on the forward strand.
CTCAACAGCACCGGAATATGCATCGGAAGCAGTATTCTGCCAAGGTCAGCCGCACCGACCAGATGTACTACGCGGGGAAGGATTACCGCCAAAGCCAGCATCAGCCCTCCCACCGCTGTTTTCCTGCTTATACTCATACAGTTTTCCCCTTTACGGCCTTATGATTTGAGCAGGCTGTCCAGCTCTTGCTGCAGCAGTTTCAAATCTTCCCTGATTTTGATATTCTGCGGGCATGCCTGCTCACATCTGCCGCACGATATGCAGTTTTTCGCCCTTTTAGAATCGGAAACAAAGTCCTCCCATAGCCATGCCGCCCTGCCTTTGTCCTTAAAAACCCCGTATTCGTTCCAGACATGAAAGTTTAAGGGTATGTCCACCCCGGCAGGGCACGGCATACAGTACCTGCAGCCGGTACAGCCGTTATTCATTCTGGTCCTAAGCGCGTCCGACACCCTGTCAATCATCTGATACTCCTCTTTGTTCAAGGGTCTGAAGTTATCAAAAGTGTTGAGATTGTCCAAAAGCTGTTCCATCGTGGTCATCCCGCTGAGCACCACCTTAACGTTCGGCAGGCTGCCCACCCACCTTAAAGCCCATGAAGCGACCGAGGCTTTGGGGTTTACCTTTCTCAACTCCGCGGTAACCTCGTCCGGCAGGGCGGCCAGCTTGCCGCCCTTGACCGGCTCCATCACCATCATCGGGACGCCCATGCTTTCGGCAAGCCGGTACCCCTTAATCCCGGCCTGATAATTGACATCCATATAGTTAAGCTGTATCTGGCAAAAATCCCATTCCCGGCTTTTAAGGATTTCCTCAAATACTTCAAAATCATCGTGGAAGGAAAAACCGAAGAACCTTATTTTGCCCTGTTTTTTTAAGCTGTCGAAAAATTCCGGAACGCCAAGGCGCGCCATCCTGTCCCATGAGCTTTTGTTCAGCGTGTGGAGAAGATAAAAATCTATATAATCCGTCTGCAGCCTTTCGAGCTGTTCATTGAACGCCTGCTCCGCGTCATCCAGATTTTTTACCTGCCAGCACGGCAGCTTGTCTGCTATGTAATAGCTGCCCCTGTCGTATTTGGATAAAACTCTCCCCACAAACAGCTCGCTTTGGCCGGAATGGTAGTTATAAGCAGTGTCGAAGTAGTTTATCCCCCTGCTGTAAGCCAGGTCAAGCAGCTTTTCCGCCTCTGCCTCGTCTATCCTTCCGTCTATGTCTGTGGGAAACCTCATACATCCGTATCCCAGCAGCGATACCGATACCCCGTTTTTTTTAAGCTCCCTGTATACCATTTCAAAACCTCCGTTTTATTCAGCCGTTATTTAATTCACATACTATTCTAATATAAAACACGATATTTTTAAAGACAGATTGAGCTTTTTTCTGCAATGCTCCGCAAAAAAAACTGCGGGCAGCCTCGGTTCGGCTGCCCGCAAACTATGTAAACCCCGCTGTTATTTCAAATGGACAAGCAGTTCCTGCTGCAAACGCCTGTTATGGCAAAGCTGGTTTTCAAGCTGCTGACTTCTTTTGTTCAGCAGGTCTTCAATGTCTGCTATCGAAGATATCAAATCCTGCAGACCGGCGATGTTTTCCCTGATTTTTTCACAGATAAAACTGTCAATCACAAAATCATCCATCCAGTAATCCAGTATACGTTCCGCCGATGTTATCTGGCTGATACAGGTCAGCTCAACGCCCTCTATGTCGTCCATAAGCTCGGCCTGCAGGCTTTTCAGATGTGAAATCAACCTGTTGAAAGCCGATTCGGCGTTGTCTATATGCGAGTATTTTGCCAAATGCGAAATCAAGCCGCCCGATTCGGTAAGACAATACACCGCCCATATTTCGGCTTTCTTAAAAGCATGTAAAACACATTCAGCCGACTGCCTTGAACGCAATGCCGCCGCCAGCGCCTGCTCCGTCTCGGCCAGCCGGCCGATTATCAGGTCATTCTCACATTCAAGCTGCCTGAACTTTTCGCCTTTCTCCCCTTCAAGCCGCACCGCGGCAGCCCTGCGCCGGTCAAGCTCGGCCTGATACCTGTACTCCAGCATCAACAATTGGTTGATTTTGTTTTCAAGCTCCTGTTTCTCCTTTTTCAGTTCCTCAAGCTCGGCTGCCACCCTGTCATATTCGAGCTTTGCCTCAATTTCTTCCCGTTCCTCTTTCTTCAGCTTTTCACGGTACCTGCCGAGCATTTTCAAAAAGAAAGAATATAGCGACTCGTCCCGGATTTTCCGCACATTAAGCTTCTGGTTTTCACATTCTTTAAGCAGGCCGCCTACCCTCTCCTCAGTCTCTTTTATCCGCCCGTTGCACGCAGCCAGCTTTCTTTCCAGCGTGTCAATCGCGCCGATTTTTATTCTAATTTCTTCGATGTTGTCCACAATGCCCGATACCTCCTGCTTTTCGGGATGGGGGTATAATTATATAAATACTGAAGTATGTTCATTTTTATGTGCCGCCGGCAAGTTAAACCGGCCCTGTAAAGGATTGCTCATCCATAACAGGAATATAATTCCATCAATCAGTCAAAGCCGACCGGTATTGCAGCGAAAAAGCTCGCCGCAATCTTTTTTGCCGGTTAAAGTGTATCCATTATTATAGAACGAACGTTTAACAGTAACAAGTGGGATGTTGGGCAAAAAACAAATGTGTTAATTGTATAATATAGACAATTTTAGAATTAATATGTAATCGTGTATAGCACGAGAACGGCAGACAGGGGATTTGCCCTGCCAAAAAAGCAAAAGCGAGCAAGCAAAAAGAGAAACGGCAATCCGCAAAACGCAGATTGCCGTTTTAATTGGAGCTGGTGGACGGACTCGAACCCCCGACCTGCTGATTACAAATCAGCTGCTCTACCGGCTGAGCTACACCAGCACAGCTTTCGCTGACCGCGAAAGCTATAATAATATAGCATGAGATTATTCATTAGTCAAGATTCAAAAATTCCATCACAGCAGGTTTTTTCAGGGGGGCGGGGAGGCAGATTAAAACCGCCTCCCCGATTTTTTTGTAAAATCAATTCAATACTATTTTTCCGCCTTCATGAAAGCAAATCCGTCTTCGGATACGTCCACCAAGACCGTGTCGCCGGCTTTAAATTTGCCCTCCAGCAAATGCTCTGCGAGCACGTCCTCGATTTTTGACTGGATGGCGCGGCGAAGCGGGCGCGCTCCGTAAATCGGGTCAAAACCTTCCTCGGCAATCTTTTCGACAGCCGCGTCGGTTACCGTAACGCGGACATCCATATCGGCCGTGCGCTTATCCAGCTGCTTCAGCATACGGCGGGCAATCTGCTGAATGTCCTCTTTTGACAGCTTGCTGAACACAATTATTTCGTCGACGCGGTTAAGGAATTCGGGGCGGAAGGTGCGCTTGAGCTCGCTCATTACGTTGTCGCGTATTCTCTTCTGGTCTTCCTCGTCATTCTCTCTACCGGCGCCGCCAAAGCCGAGCCCGTGCTTTTCGGTAATCATTCTGGCGCCGACATTTGAAGTCATGATTATAATTGTGTTTTTAAAGTCAACCCTGCGCCCCTGAGCGTCGGTCAATACGCCGTCTTCCAGTATCTGCAGGAGTATATTGAACACATCGGGATGGGCTTTTTCGACTTCATCAAAGAGCACCACCGAATAGGGCTTGCGCCTGATTTTTTCGGTGAGCTGTCCGCCCTCCTCATATCCGACATATCCCGGCGGGGAGCCTACGAGGCGGGAAACGGTGTGTTTTTCCATGTATTCGGACATGTCAAGCCTGACCATCGCGTTTTCATCGCCGAACATGGCTTCGGCAAGGGCTTTACACAGCTCGGTCTTCCCTACCCCGGTCGGGCCGAGGAAGATAAATGAGCCGGTCGGGCGCTTGGGGTCTTTCAGCCCCACTCTGCCCCGTCTGATTGCCTTTGAAACCGCGGTTACCGCTTCTTCCTGCCCCACTACGCGCTCATGGAGTATTTTCTCCATCCGCAGCAGCCTTTCGCTTTCTTCTTCGGTCAGCTGAACCACCGGAACCCCCGTCCAGCTTGAGACTATTTCGGCAATCTCGTTTTCGGTTACCTGTCCGGTAATTCCGGAATTTTTCTCCTGCCATTCGTCCTTCATGGCCTTCAGCTTTTCTTCGGCCGCTTTCTGCTTGTCCCTGAGTTCCGCGGCGCGCTCGAAATCCTGTTCGTTGACCGCTGATTTCTTCTCCTCGTCAAGGCGCTTGATTTCATCCTCAAGCTCCTTCATATCCTGCGGAGGGGTGAATGCCCTTAATCGCACGCGGGAAGCGGCCTCGTCAATCAGGTCGATGGCCTTGTCCGGCAGGTACCTGTCCGAAATATAGCGCGCCGACAGGCGCACCGCGGCTTCAAGCGCCTCGTCCGTAATCTTTACCTTGTGGTGAGCCTCGTATTTGTCGCGCAGTCCGCGCAGGATTTCCACCGTCTCGTCCTGGGTCGGCTCTCCGACCATCACCGGCTGGAAACGCCGCTCCAAAGCGGCATCCTTTTCGATATGCTTACGGTACTCGTCAAGAGTGGTCGCGCCGATTATCTGCAGCTCGCCCCTCGCGAGAACCGGCTTGAGGATGTTGGCGGCGTCAACCGCGCCTTCCGCCGCGCCCGCCCCCACAAGGGTGTGCACCTCGTCAATAAAGAGTATCACGTTTTTGGCTCTCAGCACTTCGTCAATCGCGTTTTTAATCCGTTCCTCAAAATCGCCGCGGTATTTGGTTCCGGCAACCATGCCGGTCAAATCCAGTGTTACGACCCGTTTGCCGCGGAGCAGTTCCGGAACCTCGTCAGCTGCTATCTTCTGTGCCAGCCCTTCCGCAATCGCGGTCTTGCCGACGCCCGGCTCCCCTATCAGGCAGGGGTTGTTCTTGGTACGGCGGGACAGGATTTGGATAACACGTTCAATTTCATCCGCTCTGCCGATAACCGGGTCCAGCCTTCCCTCTTTGGCAAGTCGGGTCAAATCCCTGCCGAACTGGTCTAGGGTGGGCGTCCTGCCCCCCGCGCGCGGGGACGGCCTGCCCGGGCGGATGACATTGTCCTGCGGAATGCCCATCCCTATTGCCTGCGCGATATCCGCAAACAAATCGTCCGGCCTTGCACCCTGTGCAATCAGTATGCGGACAGCCACGCTGGTTTCATCCTTCAATATCGCGATGAGAAGGTGTTCGGTCCCGACATAACCGTGGTGCATGGCCGCGGCTTCGGTCGTGGCGACTTCCAGCGCCTTTTTGGCGCGCGGCGTAAAGTCTTCGGGAGTCAGCCTGCTCCTCTCGCCCGGAGAGCCCACCTGCGTGATTGCCTCCTGATACTTTGCGGCGGTTACGCCCCTTGCGTTCAGCACCGACGCCGCAACGCCGGTTCCTTCACGCAAAAGCCCCAGCACAAGGTGTTCCGTGCCGATGTAGGTATGCCCTAATTCCTCTGCGGCCTCTATCGCAAGATTTAGCGCGGTATTCGCTTTTTCGGTAAATCCTTTAAATCTGTACATGGAATTCATCCTTTCTCTATGTTGCTTGTCCGGGTTTTACCCGTTTGAAGTAAGGCGGGTTCTGACCATCTTTGCCCTCTCGACGTCCCTCTCCGACGGCTCCATATCGCGCCGCGCCGTTGCCATCAGGGTCTGCGGCTGCGCGTCGTTTATCAATTCGCCTATGGTGTCGAGGCTGATGCCCGGTATAATCCCCATCGCCACTCCAATCCGAAGGTTGGAGATAAGGGTCATGAATTCATCGCACGACATCATCCGCGCGGTCTGCAAAAGCCCCAGCGAACGCCAAACCATATCTTCAAACTGCGGGTTGCGGCAAAGCTGTTCGCGCGCGGCCCGCTCCTCGCGTATAATCTGTGCGGCGATTCCCTTGAGGTTTTCAATCGCAGCCTGTTCGGAAATCCCTAAAGTAACCTGATTTGAAAGCTGGTAAATTGCGCCCTCAGGCTTGCTTCCTTCGCCGTAAATCCCTCTGATGGTAAGCCCCAGTTTTGACACCGTGTTCGCCAGCTGCTGGATGGCTCCCCGCTCGTGCAGCGCGGGCAGGTGGAGCATCAGCGAGGCTCTCATCCCGGTCCCAAGGTTGGTCGGGCATTGGGTTAAGTATCCAAGCCTGTCGTCAAACGCGAATTTCACCTGTTCATCAAACAGGTCGTCAATCTCGTCCGCAATCTCGTATGCCTTATCAAGGTCCAGCCCCGGGCGCATAACCTGTATGCGGAAGTGGTCCTCTTCATTTATCATAATGCTGACACTTTCATCCTTTTTCAAAAGCAGGGCGCTTCCCTTGCCCCGTTTTGCGAATTCGGGACTGATAAGGTGCCGCTCAACCATCGAAAGGGCGTCGCGCGGCTCAATATTAGCCATATCCAGAAAATCGAATTCGTCCGCTTCTTTGCTGGATTTCAAGGCTTCGCGCGCTTTTTTCGCGACCTCAAGCCTGCGCTCCTGATTTAAGCTGGCCGGAAAAGGCACCCCGCTCAGATTTCTCGCCAGCCTTACACGGGTGCTGATTACCACATCCCCTTCAGCGCCGCTCAACTGGTACCATTTTGCATTTTTATTTTTCATTGCCCTTTTCCCCCTTTTCCAGTTCGCGAATACGGTCCCGTAGCTCTGCGCATTTCTCGTACTGCTGCGCCTCGATGCATTTTGCCAGCTCCGAGCGCAACCGCTCAAGCTCTCTTTCCTTTTTCAACCCCTCGCCGGCGCCCGACGGGACCTTGCCGGTATGCGCTGTTTTACCGTGTATCCGCTGAATTGAAGGCAACAGCCTGTCGTAAAAGGTGGTATAACACGACGGGCAACCCGCCCTGCCGGATTCCGCAATCTCACCGAAACTGTGTCCGCAGCCCTCACAGCGCACCACATCGGTCAGCCCCTTTTTCATGGGCTCGGCAAAAAGGCTGCCCCAGAAATCCCCAATGTCAAACCCGATATTGCTGAACATCGAATTATACCCCTGTTTTTCGGCGCACTCAGAACACAGGTGGGTCTGGGTTGTCTCCCCGTTTATTGTCTTTTTGATAAAAGTGGTCGCGATATTTTTTCCGCAGTTTTGACACAACATAATGAATCATCCTTTCGCAGTGAATAAATCAAAGCCCTGTCAGGTTATAAGCGCGGCAAGCATCTGCTTTAAAAGGCTTGCTCTAAGGCGGTCCCTAATCTCCATCGGGATATCGCGGTAAGCCTGGTCGGATAAAGCGGACAGCATAACCTTTGCCGCATTTTCGGAAATCAGCTTCTGAGCTTCAAGATTTTCAATGATTGCCTGAGCGGTTACCGGGCTTATATCGTCCCCGACCGCGTTTACAATATGCATCAGCGGCGATACCCCGCGCTCCAGTTTTACCCGCCTTATCCTGATATAGCCGCCGCCCCCTCTTTTGCTCTCCACGATATACCCCTGTTCGGGGGTAAACCGGGATGTAATCACATAGTTTATCTGGCTGGGCACGCAGCCAAGCTCCTCTGCCAGCTCGTTTCGCCGAAGCTCAGCCTCGCCGTCGTCTGCAAGCTCCAGCATCTGAAGGATATATTCAGCGATTATATCGGTTAAACGCATTTTATCAATCCCCTTTGCTATCCTGTCTGTATTTTATCCTTAAATTCAATTTGACCATTCCTGACTTTCGCCAAAATTATACATTCAAAAGTCAGGAATGGTCAAGGTCAAAATTGGTCAATTCGGGATTGTCAAGGCCGGATAAAAGCGGTTATCTCTCTATTTCTCCTGTTTTCTTTTATTTTCTTGATTTTTTGGGTTTTTGCCATTATTCTTTCTGTAAAAACGGCGGGCGTGTATGATTGAATGTTCTTCTTCCGAAAAGGGGTCGGGAGAAAGCTCGCCCGACATCTCCCAGTCGTTGTCGGCAAAATAGCCTTTGTTTTTTGGGCCTCTGCCTAATCCGTAATTCCTCATAACAGCACAATTCCTTTCAGAAAACGGTGTTGTTGTTTCATTTATAGGCTGTGCATACCCCGGACTCATTATTCAGTAAGTTACCATATCATACTCGGCTGCAAATATGCTGAATATCTGATTAAGAGGTATAACAGTGTCTATCAGAAATCTGTTCGATAACCTTAATTGCTCAATCCACCTGTTTATCGCTTTCATAATTTTTCCCCTAGAAGATTAAGCGCGCTTTTCAGTCAGGCTGCGCGCAGATTTTTCCCTGACAATCCAACAGGTTTACAAAATGCGCCCCTGTCCGGAGTTGCTTTCCACACATATTTTGCATACATACTATAAGACATGGGCAGCGGTGAAAAATGAAATATTTCACAGAATTTTGCGCACTGCTCCAAAAGTTTTAAGCCGGTAAAAAAATTAGGGTTGAAAATAAATCCGTTTCAGTGTAGAATAATCGTTGCTCATTATATATATCCGCCCGTGGCGAAGCTGGATATCGCAGCAGATTCCGATTCTGAAGGACGGGGGTTCAAATCCCTCCGGGCGGGCCAAAACAAAAATCCCGTCGAATTTTTTCGGCGGGGTTTTTGTTTTGTATTTTTCATCATTCAATACTCAATTATTCATTCGACGGGATTTTTGCAATGGATGATGAAACCGCTTGCGCTAATGAATAATGAATAATCTGGTTTTTTAGGTTATATATCGTATCAAATCTATAACATTATTAGAATAATCAATGATAAACCATCTTTACTAAAGAGTAAGCAGATTAACAAATGAATTGCCCTCATTTTTTGTCAGGGAATTCTGAAAAAAAGAGCAACCCTCGGCTCTCTTTTTTATTTCTGATGATTTAAACCCTAATAGGGTAAAGAGTATTAAGAAAACAGTCCGGGGGAATGTTTTTGGCCCCGAAGTCCGCAGCGGCTATGCCGCAAGGACGCAAGACGGCAAAGCCGGCTGTATCACTCCGGACGGAGCACGTTGAGTGCGTTACATTGATGTCGAGGGTAAAAGATTGAGAGAGCTGAAAACCCTTATA
>LFTH01000075.1 GCA_001513365.1 Clostridiales bacterium DTU033
TTCTCCTTTCTATCTCTTTACTATCTCCTTAATCGCAAATAAAAGGTTTTCTATCTTGCGTTTTTCATTTGCATTCTCCTTTCTATCTCTTTACTATCTCCTTAATCGCAAATAAAAGGTTTTCTATCTTGCGTTTTTCATTTGCATTCTCCTTTCTATACTTCTTTCTGGTTCCTTGCCCTTTCTCCTTTCACAAACTTTGCTTGAAACTTGTTAAAGCAAGATTGCTGATAAAACAGATTTCAGTTGCCGGGACCGAAAATAAAATCCTCCTTTCAAAGCTGCAGAGTGCCACCGTCCAAAATATCGGGTTCTCCGCTGTAAGTACCCCAGATAAAGCATATTCTGATTGTCGTGTCTTCTTTTGGGATTATGGTAAAACTGAAAACACCGTCGTCAAAGAGGGGAGGGGTGTAGTGGTTTTTTTCGCCGGATGTTACGCGCGCGTAACCGGCGGCTTGACCTTCTGCAGTCAGAATTATATTGTATTCCCTGCCTGCGGCGAGGGCCGCGACATGGGAACAGCCTTCTGTGCTTACTGCGATTGTTTCCCCGTCAGCGGTGATTTCCACCGTTCCGGAAAAGTTTGCCGCAGTAAGCACGTTTTCGCTTGAGGTAATGCTTACTGAAAACCATGCCCATGTGCTGCCCGCAAGGCAAGCAGTACAAAGCACGATACCGAGAACCGAGGTAATCAGAGTGCGGTAAAACAACGCATCTGATGTTTTTACTGTCTTACGGAAGGGTAATAATGGTTTTATGGGTTCTCACCATCCTTATTTTCACTGGTTGCTTTGCTTTTCATGGCTTCAATTTCGGATTTCATTGCAAGCAGCTCTGACATCAGCGCTTCAGTCTTCGCCCTTTCTTTGGCAAGTTCTTCTTTTTCCTGCCGCAGGGTCTCAAGCTGCTCTTTCTTGTACTGCCTGAATGCCATCACAGTGTTAAAGCCCTGAATGCCGATTAGAAACAGGAATGGAATAAGAATGCAGACAATGTATCCGGGGGTAGTTTTTAGAAAGCGGAAAAACTTTCCCGCCTTTGGAATGCGGAACTGGTATTTACCAAGTACCATGTCGTAGGTAACAATTGTTTCGTCGTCGACGCCGGTTGTGGTACCGTAGGTGATAAAACCGGGATTTCCCTCGCTGTCAGTTGTTTTTTTGCGGATTTTATGGGTGATGATTTCGCCGAGGTTGTCCGGGTCTGTGGATTGGAATGTAATAATATCTCCGGGTTTTAAAACGGACTTGTCTTTGATGGCTTTAGAAACTACCAAATCGCCGGCTCGAAAGTCGGTGGCTTTCATAGAGTCGGACAGGACGATAAACATTTTGTAGCCGAAAACCCCCCTGTCGGCACGGTCAAAGGTGGTTACGGACACGATTGTAAAAACCATCATAGCCGCAGCGATGACAAGAAAAGTCCATGAAACAACCTTCAGTGCGATGCTTGCCACTCTGCCGGCCGGACTGTCCGTCCTAAAAAAGCAGGAAATCTTGCTCATAAAACACCCCTAACTCTTAATTCAGAATAGCTTATCAGGATTGTTTATAGTCTGAACGCCCTCGGCGCAAAGTGTAAAGGTAACGTGCTTTTCAGCCGGGGGATTGCCGCTTTCCTTCGGATAATGGAAAAGAATAGAGAATTCGCGTCGTTCCCCGGCTTCAATCGCGTCGTCCGCCGCGGCGACTTTGTCCTTAGTCAATTCGGTGATTTTGCCGCTGTAAAGAACAGTGTCCCCGTTTAGCACAGTAATCTCAAGCTCGTCGGCAAGGCCGCCTCCAATATCTGAAAAGTACAGCCGGTAGTAGACCGGGCAGCCGCTCAGGTTTTCAAGGAAGAAATCCTTTGCTACCCGCATTCCCGGCTCAAACAAGTATTCGTTTTCTTGGATGACCGGTTTTCCGTCGTTTAAATTGAGCTTTACCCGACCGGTGATAAACAGGTTGTCTTTGACCGAAACGGCCTCCCAGACAAGGGCAATTGTGGTTGCGAACAGGCAGATTGCTAAAACGAAAATAGCAATAATGCCCGAAGTCACCTTTTTAGCTGCATTCTTGTTTTTCATTGCGTTTTCTCCATATCAGAAGTGTTGTCAGAGCAAAAACCAAAACCGATATCACGGCTGCATTCAGGATTAATCGCAGATTCTGGCCGGTTTCGGGCGGCCCCAGACTTTCGGTGTCGGTTACCCGCCATTCAAAGTCGGCCACCAATTCTTTGTTCTGGTAGCGGTTGCCGACCGACTCGTCCAGATAGACGGTGATTTCATATAACAGCTCGGCAACCGTTTGTTTATCGGAATTGAGAGTGTGTTTTGCCGGGTCCGTTAAATCCGCTATCAGCCCGTCGTACAACACTTTGCCGCTGTTTTGCAGGGAAATCCTGCATTTAAGAACTTCCGCGAGGACTTCGTACCCGTCCCGGATTTTGGGTATAAACTCGACCGTTACAGGCCCGTTATGCGACACCCTGACGCAGTAATGATTTATTTCAAAATCCCCCGGAAACATATTTTTGACGAAGAAGGGCGCGTTGTGCACCGTTTTGGTGCGGTGGAGGGAAAGCCGGGAAGCCGTTGTAGTTGTGGTTGTCGGCGCGCGGCTGGTCTCATCGGTATCTGTGGGCATTGTTGTTTCATCAGATGATACATCGGAATCCTCGCCAATCTGGTTTCCCGAAACCTCAGTATGGACCGGCTTTTTGGTAGTATAACGCTGCCAAAAAACAAGGAACAGCAGAGCAAGGCAAATAACAAGCAAGACGGAAAGAACCGCGATGACGATCCTCTCCGTTTTCTTTTTCATCAAAAATGGCCACCTCCGAGCCGCCATAAACTGGCATTATTGATAAATGCTTATAAATCAGTAATAATTATCCTAGCGTTTCACTATGTTTTTTCTCATTATACATCTAAATCGCGCCGTTGTCAATATTTTCTAAAACCATTGAAAAATATTGTTGTAATAATGTAAAAAAATAACAAATATGTTAATTAAATTATAATGAGAAATCGGCCTTGCCAATTCTATTATTTTCCTGCCGGGTAATTGTGAGGATATTTAAATAAGGGGCTGTTGCAGAACAAAAAGGTTTTATATGAAAATTGGGGTTACAGATTGAGCTTTACCAAAAAGATGTACAAGAATGGATGGGGCATTCCGATATAAAAATGACCGCTAATATTTATTCGCATTTAGACGTTTCGAGAAAAATGAACATAGCTGATTCAATCGCCGGAAGCTTTTCCGAATAGTGTTGGAAAAAGTGTTAGAAAACGGTCAAAAACTCGGAGCATGGCAAAAAAATAAAACCTCGAAAACATAGTGTTTTCAAGGCTTTAGCGTTGGTGGAGATAAGCGGGATCGAACCGCTGACCTCTTGAATGCCATTCAAGCGCTCTCCCAACTGAGCTATACCCCCACATATTTAGTTTTGGCGCCAAACTGGAAAACCAATCGGCAGCGCAATATAATTTATCATAATGTGCCTCGAATGTCAAGCATATAAAACGTTTTCTGCTCCTCTTTTTTATTAATTTTGAGTTTTTGAATGAGTTGTTCTGCAGTATGCAATCCGCGGCTGTTTGGGCCGCGTTTTTTGCGTTTTTTTATCCAGTACCTTGCGGATAACATATCATATTTTTTTGGAAAAAGCCTTTTATTCTGCATACTTGATGGACAGGTCGAATATATTTGGTTGTAGAGAAAGCGCAAAGGAGAGGAGCCTTGATGGATTATAAGGTTATAAACAAGGCAGTCTCGGTCGCAGAAACCCTTCACGACGGGTTTGATGAGCGCCCGGTCGACTGCGATTTTGTACTGCCGGATTATTATCCGGATATCGCGGCGGTGCTAAAATGCATCTTAAAACCTGTTATTCAGTCCAAACAGCAGAGCAAAGACCGTCTGATAGTTGACGGGACGGTGATTATCCAGGTGCTTTACCTTGACGAATCCCGCAAATGCGTGCACAGTTGTGAAACAACCAAGCCGTTTACAAGCACATTTTCCATCAATGCGGATGCGGTAAGCCCTGTAATCCGTGTTACCGCCAAAACCGAATACGTGAACTGCAGAGCCGTAAGCCCGCGCAGGCTGGATATTCACGGCTCCTTCACCGTTAAACTCGTGATGTTGGCTGAAGGAGAGGCAGATGTGGTTTCGGCAATAAACGGAGAAACAATGCACACGCGCAAAAGGGTGGTTACATATTCAGTGCCCGCCATGAGCGCAGAGAAGAGTTTTTCCATAAGCGAAGTGCTTGAACTGGGTGCAAGCCAGCCACCCGCTGAGGCGATAATCAGGACGGACGCGGCCGCAGTGTTCAGCGACTGCAAGCTGATGACCGGCAAAGCAATTGTCAAGGGAGAGCTGATGCTGTGTAATCTTTATACCAGTGATATTGCTGCCGGGGAGGTACATAAGACAAGGCATGAAATTCCGTTCAGCCAGATTATAGACATCGAGGGGCTGGACGATGAATGGTTATGCGACGTTCATCTCAATATTATTTCAAGCGACATTAGAATTGCTGCAAACCAGAACGGGGAAGGGAAGCTGCTTGAAGTGAATCTTAAACTTGCGGCGATTGTCGATTGTTACCGCACCGGCCAGACTGAGATTGTTACTGACGCGTACTCCACCGCCTGCCCTGTAAGCCTGGAAAGAAAAAGGCTGGACACCAGCCATCTCATAGCAATTAACCGGGACAGGACGGTTTTGAAAGAGACGTTTGATTTGCCCGATGAAGGTGTAGCGGAGATTATAGACATCTGGTGCGATGCCATATCGGCGGCGGAGCGCTGCGAAAACGGGATATCCAATATCGACGGCAGGATGATGGTTTTTCTGCTGGCAAGGGACGGTTCCGGGAATGTATCGTTTTTTGAAAGGCCGACCGATTTTAAACTCGAATTTAAGGACGGCTGCACCGATTTTGACTCCGACTTTGCTGTAGCAGATGTGGATTACAGCATGACAGGAAGCGGGCAGCTTGAAATACGCGCAAATCTGGATGTTACGCGGCGTTGTTTTGTGAATGAAAGCGTGGTGGCTGTATCGGCGGTTTTAGTAAACGAAGACGCGGCGTTCCAAAAAGACAGGGCTGCGCTTAAAATCTATTTTGCAAACAGCGGGGAATCGGTCTGGGATGTCGCGAAAGCCTGCCGCACTTCTGTGGACGCGGTTATGCAGGAAAACAACCTGAGCAGCGATGTGCTTGCCAAAGACACCATGCTGCTTGTTCCGTTATACTGAAAGGGGGAGAGAAATTTGGAAGGGACAAATATATACGATACCATTGCCCAGCGTACGCAGGGTGATATCTATATCGGGGTTGTAGGGCCTGTGCGTACCGGCAAATCCACATTTATTAAACGGTTTATGGATACTCTGGTTTTGCCCAACATTGACAGCGAGTACCTGAAAGAGCGTTCGACCGATGAGCTTCCGCAATCGGCCGCAGGCCGCACCATAATGACCACCGAGCCTAAATTCGTGCCCGAACAGGCCGTGAAGATTACGGTTGACGGGACGGCCACCCTCAATGTGCGGTTGATTGACTGCGTGGGATATATTGTCCCGTCTTCGCTGGGGTATATCGAGGACAACGCGCCGCGGATGGTGAAAACCCCGTGGTTTGAGCAGGAAATACCCTTTAACATGGCCGCGGAAATCGGCACAAAAAAAGTTATCAGCGAGCATTCGACCATCGGTCTGGTGGTTACGACCGACGGCAGCATTACCGACATTCCGCGCGAAGAATATGCGGAAGCCGAGGAAAGGGTCATTTTTGAACTCAAGGAAATCAACAAACCCTTCATTGTGCTTTTAAATTCTGTTGACCCTGCTTCAGCGGAGGTTGTAAACCTCGCGGGCGGGCTTGAGGCCAAGTATGGCGTGCCGGTGTTTCCGGTAAACTGCCTTGAAATCACCGAAAACGAAATCCGCCGCATCCTAGAAAAAATACTGTTTGAATTCCCTGTACGGGAAATTTCTGTCGAGCTGCCGAAATGGTTGACAGGGCTTGATAAAAACCACCCGATACGCCGCAGTGTGTTCGATACCATTCGTTCGGCCGCAACAAAGGCGACCAAAATCAGCAAGGTATCTTTGATGACCGGCGACATCATAGGCTGCGAGTATGTCGAAAACGCGCGGATGACTTCGATTGAGCTGGGCTCCGGAAAAGCGGGGCTGAATGTCGATTTAAAACCCGATTTATTCTATATGGTGCTCGGCGAAGCCACCGGCCTTGAAATCGAAGACGAAACCAGCCTGATGTCCAATGTAATCGAGCTTGCCGAGGTCAAGAAGAGATACGATAAAATCAAAAACGCGCTGGACGAGGTGGAGGCGACCGGATACGGCATCGTTATGCCTTCGATTGAGGAGATGGCGCTTGACGAGCCGGAGATAATCCGGCAGAGCGGCAGGTACGGAATCAGACTGCGTGCGCAGGCGCCGTCAATACACATGATGAAAGCCGAAATCACCACAGAGGTTTCGCCGATTGTCGGATCCGAAAGGCAGTCGGAGGACCTTGTGAATTACCTGCTAAGGGAGTTTGAAGAAGACCCCGGCAAGATTTGGGAATCCAACATATTCGGCACTTCTTTGTACGGGCTTGTCAATGAGGGACTGCACAACAAGCTGTACCGCATGCCGACCGACGCCCGCATAAAGCTGAAAGAGACGGTTGAACGCATTATCAATGAAGGGTGCAGCGGCCTGATTTGCATTATTGTGTGAGGTAAGCTGCTTGGCCCGCAATCCGCATTCTGCGCGATTGTCTGCGCAATGCCGTGCGGGTGGCAGGCAGTTTGCCTTTACACCAAATGATGGCGGACGGTATCAACCAGTGGTTGAGGTACATTCAGGTTTTGGCAGAAGGAGTGAACAAAATGCCGGAAGACAGGCCGCGCAGAACACAAAAGCCGAGCCGAAAACACAGGAACAAACCGTCGGGATGGCAGGTTGTCGCGGTGCAGAGCATATCATGTGTTGTGGTTATTCTGATTGTACTGCTGTTTAAAATGATTGGCGGTTCTGCCTTTGAGCAGCTCCGCCAAAGTTTTAACAAATCAATAATGAGCAACTCGCTTATGGCGACAATCGCGGCATTGCTTGAAACACCTTCCGAAAAATCAGAAACCGGCTCGTCCTCCGGTTCAGCTTCGACGGTAGCCGGCGAGAGCGCGGGGGACGTTGACAGCACTGAAGAGCCTGCCGATAATGCCGCTGATACTTCGTCGGGGGCCGACAATTCGGAAACCGGCGCTGCGCAGACTTCAAAGACAGGCGGCGAAACATCCGCTGCAAATGATTTGTCGGACGCAGCAGGTGGCAATGATATAGAGGTATCGGAGCGGAAAGTTTTTTACGCGCCTGCCGGCGCCACTTTTGCGCCGCTGGCAATAAACAGGTTGCCGAACAACCCGCTGCAAAACGGAAAGATTACATCCTGCTTCGGCTACCGTGAAAACCCCTTAAACGGAGAAGAGAGCTTTCATCAGGGACTGGATATTGCGGCAGATATGAATTCACCGGTTGCGGCAATGTTTTTCGGGGTTGTAACCGAGGTGGGCACAAGCAGCAGCTACGGAAATTACATCACCATATACCACGGCGGAGGGATTGAGGCTCTGTACGCGCACTGCTCCAAAATACTTGCAGACAGGGGCGCGGTAGTGCGCGCGGGGGAAATAGTGGCGCAGGTCGGCTCCACCGGCTCGTCCACCGGCCCGCATCTGCATGTTGAAATCAGGGTCAACGGAATTGCGTATGACCCTTTATGGATTTTGCAAAGAAGCGATTATGTTTAAAGCTGTAATCTGCGGCACCGAGGTCAGGATTGGGCTGCTTTTTCCGGCGGTACTGGTAGTCCTGTTCGCGCTGGATGACACCGGAATACCGGCTTGGTGCCTGGCGGCGTCAGCCATGCACGAGGCCGGTCATTTTATCGCAATGTACCTGCTGGGGTGCAGGCCGTCGATGATAAGCATAAGCGGGTTCGGTGTCAGGGCGAGGCTGCCGGCGAATAAAATATCAGGCTTTACTGAAAGCATGATAATAACGCTTGCGGGGCCGGCGGTGAACATCGTG
Organism: Clostridiales bacterium DTU033; assembly: GCA_001513365.1. Taxonomy (GTDB): domain Bacteria; phylum Bacillota; class Clostridia; order Oscillospirales; family Acutalibacteraceae; genus Avimonas. The sequence goes on from LFTH01000075.1 coordinate 8,109, forward strand.
TCTTTCGCTGTTCTTGCGCTTGCGTCAGGTATGACTTTGGCGGCCGCAATTCATTTGCTGCTTGCGGTTTTCAGCCTATTACCTATCGAATATCTGGACGGCGGGCAGCTGCTTTATTATATTCTTGCGGGGAAGATAGGGGAGGAGCGGGCGGATAAAATCTGTTTTCGCGTATCCATTTTAGTGCTGGTTCCGCTTGCCACGGCCGGTTTTTATCTTTTAATCAGCAGCGGTTATAATTTTACCCTGCTGGCAGTCAGCATCTATCTTGGGCTTCTGGTTCTGTTAAAACATAAATATAGCTGAAAAACAATTCCCCTCCGAACGGTTTGCCGACGGAGAGGATTATTTTTTTAATTCTTTAAGCTGTTTAAGCGCCCTGTTAATATTGAAAACCGTTTTTTCGTCAATATAATGCTCAATCTTTTCAACCTGTTCAAGCTCGTCGGCCGAATTGTTGATATGGCAGAAAAAGTCCATCAGCACATCATGCCTGTACAGCAGATAATCCCCGAACAGCGCGCCTTTTTCGGTCGGCCCGATATAGCCGTATTTTTCAAAGCTGATAAGCCCTAAATCATTCAGTTGCGCCGCCATTTTTGACACTGACGAGGGGCGGACGTTCAGTTTTTTTGCCAAATCATTTACCCGGACCAGTGGCTGGGTTTTCAAAATCCTGTATATCATTTCGAGATAATCCTCCATGCTGGCTGTAATCCGCGGCTTGTCTGCCAGCTGGTAACCCTTCATGGTGCGGAAATCGGATTTTGGCTCCAATCAACTCAACCTTTCATGCGTAAATACAGTTTTTTAGTGTAACCATAATCAGGTGTTTGCCATATACTGACATCAAGGAAATAAAGTTTCCTTCATCTAATATTTATTTTGAGGTGTATTAATTTATGAATAAAAAGCATTTAAGCGACTTAAAAGACGGGCAGACAGCCATGGTGAAAAAGCTGCTGTCCACCGGGAGAATGAGGAGAAGGCTTCAGGACATAGGTTTGATTGAGGGCACCGAGGTCGAATGCCTGCAAAAAGGCCCGGGCGGGGACCCTGTCGCTTACTTAATCAGGGGAGCGGTCATTGCGCTGCGCTCGGAGGATTCTTCTAAAGTGCTGGTTTTCTGATTACAGGGAGTGAGTGGTTTTCGCCCTCACTCCTTCAGGATTAAAACGGGTGGTTTGTATATGGGCTTAACTAAAAACTCAACTGGATTTAAAGCTGCGAATACCGATTTGATTGTCAAAAAAACGGCTCTGGAAGACAGGATAATCGCGCTGGCGGGCAACCCCAATGTGGGCAAGAGCACGGTTTTCAACAGCCTGACCGGGCTGAACCAGCATACCGGCAACTGGCCCGGCAAAACCGTCGCAAGCGCGCGCGGGGTATGCAGATACAACGGCAGGAATTATGTATTGGTAGATATTCCGGGTACATATTCGCTGATGCCACATTCCGCGGAAGAGGAAGTGGCGAGGGATTTCATCTGTTTTGGCCGGCCGGACGCGGTCATAGTGGTCTGCGACGCAACCTGCCTTGAGAGAAATCTCAATCTTGTGCTCCAAACAATAGAAATTACCCCAAACGTGGTGGTCTGTGTAAACCTTATGGACGAGGCAAAGAGGAAGAAAATCCATATTGATTTGGATACTCTTTCAAAAAGGCTGGGTGTGCCGGTTATCGGCACGGTAGCGAGGAAAAAACGCAGTCTGGACAGACTGTTGCATGCAGTAGAAACCGTATTCGAAAAAAACGCAGGCTGTCAGCCTGTCCGAGTAGATTACGGCAGCCAGATTGAACAGGCTGTTGAGGAATTAACGCCGCTGCTTATACATAAATTCGGCTCAACAATAAATCCGCGCTGGCTGGCGTTAAGGCTATTAGACGAGGATAAAACGCTTGCCGCGCCTTTAAAGGATTTTCTGAAGACTGACATATACTGCGATAAATTAATAACCGAAAAACTGAACTCCGTCCGGCTGAAGCTCGAACAGGACGGAATAAGCAGGGAGAGCCTGCGCGACAGGATTGTAAAGGTACTAATCCTTACAGCAGAAGAAATCTGCCGCGGGGTTGTCTCATACGACAAAAAAACCTATAACAGCGGCGACCGGAGAATTGACAGGCTGCTGACCAGCAGGCGCGCCGGTATTCCGATTATGGTATTGATGCTGCTGGTAGTGTTCTGGATTACCATAACAGGCGCCAACTACCCGTCCGGCGTTTTGGCAGGCATATTATTCTGGGTTCAGGACAGATTAAGCGATGTTTTCATGCTATTTAATCTGCCTGATTGGTTGCACGGGGCTTTGGTGCTGGGTGTCTACCGCGTGCTGGCGTGGGTCGTGTCGGTAATGCTTCCGCCGATGGCAATTTTTTTCCCGCTGTTCACATTGTTAGAGGATTTGGGTTACCTGCCGAGGGTGGCGTTTAATCTGGATAAGTATTTTAAAAAATGCTGCGCCTGCGGCAAACAGGCGCTGACCATGTGCATGGGATTTGGCTGCAATGCCGCCGGTATAATCGGCTGCAGGATTATTGACTCGCCCCGCGAACGCCTGATAGCAGTGCTGACCAACAGTTTTGTGCCCTGTAACGGCAGATTTCCGACCCTGATTGCTATCCTTGCGATGTTCTTCGTAGGTACTTCCGGCGGGTTGTTTAATTCGGTTTTGTCGGCGGCTTTGCTTACTTTGCTTATCCTGCTCGGAGTGGGTATGACTTTTGCGGTATCCCTGCTGCTGTCAAAGACGGTATTAAAAGGCGTCCCGTCATCTTTTACCCTTGAGCTTCCCCCGTACCGCAGGCCGCAAATCGGCAGGGTGATTGTCCGCTCGGTTTTTGACAGGACACTGTTTGTGCTCTGCAGGGCGGCCGCTGTCGCCGCTCCCGCGGGCTTGATAATATGGATAATGGCAAATGTAACGGTAGGCGGCAATACCCTGCTGGCGCACTGTTCCGGTTTTCTAGACCCGTTCGGCAGGCTCCTCGGCATGGACGGGGTAATACTGCTGGCGTTTATACTTGGTTTTCCCGCAAACGAGATTGTAATCCCGATAATAATCATGTCGTATATGTCCATTGGCACCATCGCCGAATTTGAGGATTTGCTTTCGCTTAAACAACTGCTGATTGAAAACGGCTGGACATGGATAACCGCAGTCAGCACCATGCTGTTTTCGCTTTTTCACTGGCCATGCTCGACGACATGCCTGACAATCGGGAAGGAAACTGGTAGCCTTAAATGGACTGCGGTATCATTTGCCCTGCCGACAGTGGTTGGCATGGCGGTGTGTTTCCTGTTTGCGAATACCGCAAAGCTGTTTGTATGAAAATCCCCTGCAAAGCCGATACGCTTTACAGGGGATTTTCAGCATTAAGGTATTCTTTTGCGTTTATATCTATTATGCTGCGGATTTCATCGGGCGTCAAAGTGCTGCTGCGGCTGAATTTGGCAAGGTACTCGATATTACCGTTTGTGCCGCGTATCGGGGACATGGCCATTCCGCCAAAAAACAGGTTGTTTTCCGCCGCCGAATCCACGACCGACAGCAGGATAGTGGAAAGGTCGCCGGGATTGCGCAGCACCCCGTTTTTTCCGACTTGATGCCGCGCCGCCTCAAACTGCGGTTTTATAAGGCAGATACAAAGCCCCTGCGGCTTTAAAATTCGGTCAATCGCAGGAAAGATTTTTTTAAGGGAAATAAAAGACACGTCTACAGTTACGATATCGCATTTTTCGCCCAGCGTTTCAGTCGTCAGGTTCCGCGCGTTGGTTCTTTCAATCACGGTAACGCGCTCGTCGCCGCGCAGTTCCCATGCGAGGATACCGTACGCCACGTCGACCGCATAGACATGGGCGGCTCCGTGCTGTAGCAGGCAGTCGGTAAAGCCGCCGGTGCTGGCCCCGATGTCGCAGGCTGTCAGGCCAGAAACATCGATTTTGAAAACATCCAGCGCCTTTTCAAGTTTGTAGCCGGAGCGGCTGGCATAATGCCGGGATTTTTCCTTAACCACAAGCTCTGCGTCGGCGCTTACCGGCTTGCCGGGCTTGTCCTCAAGCATACCGCCAACAAAAACCCGCCCTGACATAATCAGTCCGACTGCTTCGTCATGGTCAACCCCCAGCCTGACAGCAACCAGTTGGTCAAGGCGGATGGTCTCAGCCATAATGCTCATGCCTTTCTTTAGTTAAGTCATCAGTTTGATTTTATCCGCTATTTATGGATAAGTCAATAATACTGAATTTGTAATACTGGATTTCAGTCCCCTCTGTACTCAAAAAGAAACGGCAATTTGCGAAAGCAGATTGCCCAGACTGTCGATAAACAGGCATTTTCACGCGGGTGAAAATGCCTGTTTTCTTTGAAAT